>DTYX01000530.1 GCA_012961655.1 Candidatus Poribacteria bacterium | reverse complement strand
TTATTAAACCGTAAGCCCAGCGAATGCGCCAGGCTAAGGTTCGCGAAGCGAACACGGAGACACAGAGTTTTTTCTCCGTGCCTCTGTGTCTCTGTGGTTAATATGTAATAAAGAGAGCGGCTTTCAGTGCTTTTTCATCTGCCATTAGACAATAAGATACGGGCTTCCTCGGCATTTGCTAAGGATTGTCGCCAGAAGGCCCGTCCCAACCCAACATCGCGTGAAATTGCCATAAATGCTTGACCAAATATCCGATGGGGTCATAGAGTGGTATCCATGCTTCAGCCAAAACTTCCTCAAGCGCGGGAGCCTGCTGTGAAAGGGCATCTTCAAACTCTTCTGGACTCAAAGCGATTATTGAGAGCCTGCCCCGGAGGGGAAATTGCTTGGTTGATTGAAAGAACCGCGCTAATGTATCTGGTTTATTGTAAGGATACGGATAATTTTTGACAACCTCCAAAACCCCAATCCATTCGTCAGATGTCCTTGCTACAACTGGCCCATACAACAAAGCCGCTACAAGTTCCATCTGTCCGTCATGTTTAGGATACTCATTTGCATGCGCGTGTACTAATACTTTCGACAATTCTAAGGCATGATTGATTTCTGCTTCAGGTAGAGTTTGGAAAAAAAAGCCATATTCTGTCACCACCATTGTAATTTCTTTCTTCACGCATTACGCATCACGTCTCACTCCGTATATCCACATTCCTTATTTGCGCAAGCGAGATATTGTCCTTTCGCTTTCGATGTTTTCTCCACCAGGAAAGAGGCGCCGCATTCGGGACAACTCTTCGGCACGGGCTTATTCCAAAGGGCAAATTTACAGTCGGGATATCTGCTGCAACCATAGAATATTTTGCCGCGCTTACTGCGTCGTTCGCCGATATAGCCGTCGCAATCGGGTTCAGGACAATTGACGCCAGTGCTGATGGGTTTTGCATTTTTGCATTCGGGATAGCCAGTGCAGGCGAGGAATTTGCCGCCGGCGCGGCTGGTCTTTATTACCATCGGTTTGCCACATTTGTCGCAGACTTCATCAGTTGGTTCGTCCTTCGGTTTCTCCTCATCCTTGTGATACGGCTTGATATTCTTGCATTCGGGATAACCTGAACATCCGAGAAACTGTCCATATCGTCCCCATTTAACAATCATCGGTTTGCCGCATTTTTCGCAGACTTCATCGGAGACCTCTTCCATCTCTTTTTTGGCGTTGTAGATAGTATCTGGCGCAGCCTCCAATGATTTGCTAAAGGGGGCGTAGAATTCACGCAATACCCCAACCCAATCGGCTTTGCCATCCTCCACGTTGTCCAGCGTGTTTTCCATTGTAGCGGTAAATTGAACATCCAGAATATCGGGAAAACTTTTGATTAAGGCTTGATTGACCATCTTGCCAATCTCAGTAGGCATAAACCTGCCATTTTCCTTGATGACATATTCCCTATCTTGAATGGTCGAGATAATCGCCGCGTACGTGCTCGGCCTGCCGATACCTTTCTCCTCCAACTCTTTGACCAAACTTCTCTCCGAATATCTAGGGGGTGGCTGAGTAAAATGCTGTTTTGGCAGAAGCCCAAGCAATTCAAGAAGCTCGCCTAC
>DTYX01000529.1 GCA_012961655.1 Candidatus Poribacteria bacterium | reverse complement strand
GAGAAGCGATTAAAATAGCGACAGGCGGCATGTTGCCCGCCAATGCTGATGCTGTTGTAATGGTCGAAGACACGGACTATGAAATGACCGAACACAAAAATTCACAGCCGACTTCGCCTTGTGATATCGATTCTCAAGATGATATCTTAATCGAAGTCACCAGAGCGGTAGCGCCCGGTGATAACATTGTACGCATTGGCGAAGATGTTCGAAAATCTCAGAGAATTTTGCAAAAAGGACATCAACTGCGTCCGCAAGATGTCGGCGCTCTGGCTGGGGTAGGTATTATTCAAGTGGAAGTGTACCGCCAGCCTAAAGTCGCCATCATTCCCACAGGCGACGAAATCATTCCTCCCAATGAAACACCAAAGCCAGGGCAAATTCGCGATATCAACTCATACTCATTGGCTGGACTTGTCCATCAAACAGGTGGAATACCCATCCGCTTCGATTTGGCGCCGGATAATCATACCGCATTGCAAGCGTCCATAGGAGAAGCTCTTGAGAAATCGGATGTCGTGCTCATCTCCGGCGGCAGTTCCGTTGGTAGCAGAGATGTCACCTTAGATGTCATCAATGAAGTAGATGGAATCAAAATCCTCGCCCATGGGGTCTCCATCCGTCCTGGCAAACCCGTCATTGCCGCTGTTGTCGGCAATCAATACATCTTTGGTATGCCGGGCAATCCTGCATCGGCTATGGTGGTTTTTGAGCTCTTCGTTAAGCCTCTGTTGCAGTGGTTATCCGGGCTACAATTACCGCAGTGGAGCGCCAGGTCGATGAAGGCGAAACTCAGCACAAATTTCTCTTCTGACCCAGGTAGGGAAGACTACGTTCGTGTTAGATTGGTTGAGACAGCAGATGGTCTGATGGCGGAACCTGTGCTGGGTAAATCAGCGCTTATTTCTATAATGGTCAAAGCAGATGGCGCCGTCAAAATTCCAATCGGCGTCGAAGGCTTAGAAGCGGGAGAAGATGTTACGGTTTTTCTTTTTTAGAACGTAGACTTCCGAAGTCTTCAAGACTTCGGAAGTCTGACAGACCAAGGAGGTTTTAACCATGCCACATACTGTTAAAGTTACAACAAAACCGAGTGGCTCTGATAGAAGCTGGATTGAGGCGGGGAGTTTCGAGGTCGACGAATTCGGGCAAAAAAAATGGGTTCGGCGTAGTCATCCCACTCAGGATAGGCGTCTTAAAGTTGAAAGGGCTGATTCTGGCTATGCCAGCCAGATGATAGATTGGATGATAGTTATCCCAGATAATTATCCGTTGACGATTGCAAAAATCACCTACGACCGACGGCATCCCAAACAGATTGATGTCCTCTGGACGCCTTCTTCTAGTGAACAAAATTTAGATAGAGAGGGAAAAATCAAACGCGCCTTTGAATTAGCACAGGGAAATGAAGAACTTATTGAACTATTGAAGGAACTCCTATCAACATAAAACGTGAAACGTGATAATATGTATTCACGCATCACGTTTCACGCTTCACGAATATATTCCTAAACCTACACACCTGTTTT
>DTYX01000528.1 GCA_012961655.1 Candidatus Poribacteria bacterium | reverse complement strand
GTCGCCCGTAGCGTCGCCCCTCAGTGGCGACAGACAGACTGAGGCGACACATTTACTGAATTTTCGGGTCAGTCCAGGATTTTTAAAATTATTATCGGCAAAGATATTTCATGCTTCATCTCGGATTGACACCTCTCCTGGTTTACCTTCCTGTCCCACAACATGAAAGCGGATTGGCAAAAATTTTTCCGCCAGCCAGATATTAGTGGTCAGATGCCGGGTGATTTTTGAGGTCGTAAATGCTGATTTTCCCTGCGCTAGTGCCATGAGTAGAATGAGTTGGTCGGAAAGATGCGGTTCGACTGCGGCATCTGTAGCGATGAATTCCCTAAGTTCATCGCACGCTTCGTCCGCGACTTTTTCCGCCCGTTTACCTCTTGCGCCCAAAGCAGAGAAGCCCGCTACAGTATGCTCAAAAATTGCTTTTAAAAATATTACTGTCCCCTGTCCAATCGAAGGCGCTTCGCACAATTCGATATTCACCTTCTTTGTTATGTCTTGCAGTCGTCGCATTGCCCGTTGCTGTTGGCGTTGAGCTATATGCTTCGGCAAATTGGAGCGGGCTGAGATGCCTGTGATTTCAATTAGCTCTCCACGTTCAAGCAAACGTACTTCTTTAAGGCCGGGAATACCATCTGTTTTCCGGACAACGGGTTGTATTTTCACAACTGCTTCTCCACCGCCTTTAGGATACCAGCCCCATTTATTCAAAGTGATTTCCGCCTGAACCCCGAATTTTTTGGCATGCTCAAGAAATATCTCCTGCAGATAATGCACTGTGGGACTCCAGGCCACATGCGTGCCACCGCGCAAAGTCACTGTCGAAGGCGCGTCGGCAAAAGCTAATGGCAAGACAATAGCCTGGAATATTAAAGAAATCGCCCCGGCGCTGGGTTGAACGCGCGCCACATCAAATACATAATTACCCGGCTTGAGCGTGCGTGGAGCAAAGGTCAAATCCTGCGAGCGAACCTCAGCGCCGTGAACTTCAGCATCGGTTATCTCCGCCATGGCGTATACACCCGTAAGGTGTTGAGCTGCCAGACCTGGATTTTTACGTCCGGCGCGAATGTTGGTTATTTTGATTGGACGTTGCAAAATGGTGGACAATATCATGCCAGAACGTAGAATTTGTCCGCCGCCTTCGCCGAAAGAACCGTCGATTTCTAAGTATGTTTCATTATTCATTTCCGAATTTTCTCTCCATTTATTCTTTATATTTCAGGCTACGCGTTCCACCTGGTTTATCCTTCATCGCCATGCACCAATTCTGCCGTTCTACGACTGAGGCGCATTGAAATGTCATCCAATATACTGTAGACAACAGGCACGACGACCAAAGTCAAGATAGTAGCGGCTAAAAGTCCTCCGATAACTGAGATAGCCATTGGCGCCCGCATCTCTGCTCCTTCGGCGCGGCTTATCGCCATCGGTACCAGTGCGAGAATAGTGGTAAACGCGGTGATAAAGATTGGTCGAAACCGAATAGAGGCTCCTTGCACTATCGCTTCGTTGCGTTCCATCCCTCTGGAGCGCAATTTGTTGACATAATCCACCAGAACGATGGCGTTGTTCACGACGATGCCGAACAAAATTAATACTCCCATCAGAGATGTCATCGATATGGATGTGCCAGTGACAAACAGGCCCAAGATGACGCCGATGATGGCTAACGGCAGAGTGAACATGACGGCGAACGGATGCGCAAGGGATTCAAATAGCGCCGCCATTATCATGTACATCAGAAGGATAGCCAGGATTAAAGCGACAAACAAAGCTATGAAGGTTTCCATCATCTGCTCGAATTCGCCGCCGTATTCTATAAAATATCCCGCGGGCAATTTCATTTTATCGACTATGTTCTGGATTTCCTTCATTGCGCCGCCGAGGTCTCTGCCCGAGATATTTGCGCCTACTGAGATTGTACGCTTGCGATTTTCTCGGGTGAGTTTTACAGGACCCTGTGCTTCTTCTATTTTGGTTACCTCTTCAAGTCTAACCTGCGTTCCGAACGGAGATGCGATAAATGTCTGTTTTACTTCATCAAGAGTCTTTGTATCTTCGTCTTGCAACTCCACTCGAACATCTATCTCATCGCCACCTTCTCGGTAGCGCGTCGCCACTTTTCCGTCCATAGAGGTTTGCATCACCGTCGCAATCTGCCCGACACTTAGAGCCCGCAGTGAAGCCACCGTGCGGTCTGGGCGGATATGCAGTTCCGGTTTGGCTTTTTTCAGTGAGCTTTCGATGTCGTGTATGCCCCGTACATCCTTGATAGCGGTTTTGACATCTTCAGCAATCTGATTTAATGTCTTTAAGTCCTTGCCAAATATCTTTATGTTAATCGGCTTTTGTGCTGCTCCTCCGCCTGACATCATACGCGACATGTCGAGGAATTCCAATTCTACCCCTGCAATCACCGGCAGTGATTCTCGAATAGCTTCCTGTATCTCCATGCTGGAGCGTCTGCGCTCGCTTTTCTCTTTCAGTTGCACCATGACAAAAGCCTCGTTCACCCCCTCTGGCGCCGTCGGGTCTCCTTGCATCATCTCACTGACGCCGATAATGCTCGCTATCATATCAACTCCCTCTTGCGGTCTGATAATATCTTCCATCATTTTAACAATTTTATCAGTCTCCTCAAGCGGAGCGCCCACTGGCAGATAGACTTTGAACATGATGAATTCGTTGTCCGCAGGCGGGACAAATTCCCTCGGCATGAAAAATCCTAAGATAATAGTTCCGCCAAAAACCAACATTACAATGATAATTACCAAGGCGCGATGACGCAACGCACCGGAGAGGAAATTTCGATAGCCCTCCATGAATCGCCCCCAAAATCTTCTTTCGCCGGAAGAGACCCTCTTTCCACTTCCACCGACGCGACCGGAGAATAACTTTGAGGCTATCATCGGCACGATGGTCAAAGCGACGAAAAGAGAGGCAAAAAGCGCGAAGGCGACGGTGAGCGCCAGACCATGTGAGAGCTTGCCGGCGATGCCTTTGATAAAGACCATCGGCAGAAAGACTATCATCGTCGTCAGGGTAGAAGCGGTTATAGCGGTGCCCACCTCTGAAGCGCCATTTTTGGCGGCTTCGATTCTGCTTTCGCCTTCCTCTAGATGCCGAAAGATACTTTCTATTACGACGACAGCGTTGTCCACCAACATTCCCACCCCTAACGCTAAGCCGGCAAGCGTCATGATGTTCAATGTGTAGCCGGCAAAGTAAAGCGGAATGAAGGTAGTCGCGATGGAGAGCGGAATCGCCACTGCGATGGCGAAAGTTGGGCGGAAGTTGCGTAAGAATAGATAAAGGACGATAACAGCTAAAAGCGCACCCCAAAGGCCGGAGCTTACCGTGCGGGAGGTAACCCTGCTGACGATTTTTCCCTGGTCAAACACGGGATACGATTTTATCCCTTCGGGAAAGCCCTTCTCCAATTCTTTCCATCTCTTTTTGACCGCATCTACCACTTCAACCGTATTGGAACCGGATTGCTTCATCACTACTACGACCACGCCCTCAATACCCTCAGCCCGAGCAAAGCCGCGCAATTCCTTGGTGTGGTCGATGACTTCTGCGACATCTGCTAATCGTATCGGCGCGCCTTTGTAGGCGGTTACAACCGTCTGGCGCAGTTCATCTAAGTTGGAATACTCGCCGAGCGTCCGCAAGAGATATTCTTTCTTTCGTTCGACGATATGTCCCGCAGGAAGGTTCATGTTGCCGAAGCGCAAAACCTGTACCACTTGGTCAATCGAGAGTCCATAAGCCGCCAGTTTTGACCCATCAACTTTCACCTGAATTTCACGTTCTCTGCCACCGTATACCATCACTGCAGCCACGCCATCTACCTGTTCCAATTGGTCTTTTATTGTATCTTCCACATAGGCTCTAAATTCCACCGGATTCATCGTTTCCGATGTAACCGCCCAATATATCGCTGGCATCATCGATAGGTCGAACTTATACACAATAGGTCTGGAGACATCGTCTGGCAAAAAATCCGAGATAAAGTCGATATTATCTCGAATATCCTGAGCGGCAAAATCCAGATTAGTGCCCCATTCAAATTCGACGTTAATCATCGACAATCCCTCAGAAGATATGGAACTAACCTCTTTTACATTGTTTACCGTACTTACAGCTTCTTCAATCGGTCTGGTTACCATATTTTCCACATCTTCTGGCGACACACCCGAATACCTTGTGATAACTGTAACCACGGGATAAGTGATGTCAGGCATCATCTCTCTGGGAAGACGAGAGACAGAGATACCGCCTAATACGATTATGATAAAAATTACCATCAGTATGGTGACCGGTCTATCGACCGAGAGGTTTACGATTTTCATTGTATGATTCCTCCATTTCAAATCAAAAGAAAAAATTCCTCGGTGATACTTTGGATTCCATGTATACCGCTTTCTAAATCTTCTGGTATCTTGAGACTAACCTTAGTGCTTGTTCTGGTATTTTCAAAGAATACAATGCCGGAGGAAATATCTGGGTGGTCTTCGTCCATTTTCAGGGTAATGGTTACAGCCATCGTATCACCTCAATAGGAATCGTTTTCTGAAAACTCTGAGTATATCCACATTAGATTTTCGCTTTCTAAGTTCAGGATTTCCTTTCAGGAATTGATAAGCCTGTTTAGCGCAGTCACTGATATCACCTAATCCAAGAAAGAGAATTTTATCATCGACCTCTTGGTAATAGATGAATATTTCTGGAAATTCCTCTTGCCATATCGAAGCGTCCCATCTCGATTTATCAAGGATGTTTCGTTGCGGGCAGAGCCGGATATTCTGACATCTGGATAAGCAACTACAGGTGAGAAAAATAAGATAATTACCAATAAAACGGCGCATATATACGCAACTTTACATCTTTCATGACCGCTTCTTTGAGCAGTTTGCCGGATTTCTATTTATTTACTTCGCTTTCACTTTTGTGCCGTCTTTTAAGCCAAAGTGCCCAGAAATGATGACTTTATCTCCGCTACTAAGTCCGCTGATTATCTCTGTTTTGTCCTCGTCCGACGAGGTAAATCCAATTTTCACGGGGACCATCTTCGCGACATCACTGCGAACGGCGTAGACAAAAGTTTTTTTATCTTTATAGACAACAGCGGAGGAGGGAACAAGAAGCGTCGAGGTGTGTTTGTCGTAGATAATTCTCGCCCGGGCGAACATGCCTGGCTTTAATTTGTAATCGCTATTGTCAATCGAGATTTCGACCGTTGCGGTGCGGCTCATTTTGTCAAGCGTAGGGCTAATTAAAGTTACTGTTCCTTTTACTGGTTCATCAAGGGCTTCCACCGAAATCAGCGCTTCATTCCCCTGCTTAATTTTGTATAGCTCCGATTCGATAACGCTGACCTTTGCTTTCACAACATCCATATCCACGATGCCGAAAAGAGGCGCTTGCGGGGATGCCATGCCGCCCAATTCCGCGGCGCGCTGGGAGATTATGCCGGAGATGGGCGCGGTGATGGTTGCATCCGAAAGTCGTTGCAAAGCAAGTTCCAACGCAACTTTCGCTTGCTCAACCGCGGTCTCAGCACCGGTGATTTCAGCTTCCCAGCTTTTGGCGGATTCCAATGCCATTGCCGCTTCCAGACCCGCTTCTGCTTGTTTGACCTGAGCTTCGGCTAAAGCGATGTCCTTCTCCCAACTTTTAGTGTCCGCCATCCTCTTAGCTAATTGCAACGCCGCTTCCGCTTGTTTGACCTGGGCTTCGACAGCTTGGATGTCCTCTTCTCTGGCGCCTTCATTGATGAGTTTTAACTGTTGAGTCGCGGCTTCATACTGCGCTTTTGCGACGGTGTATTGCGTTTCCACACCCTCGAGCGTCTGTTTGCTGATAGCGCCCTGTTCAAAGAGCTTTTCCATCCGTTTATAATTGATTTGGGCGTTATCCAGTCCGGCTTTGGCTTGCTGGACTGCAGCTTCCACCTGCTTTCGCTCTTCTTCTCTGGCGCCCTCTTTGATTTTTTTCAAGCTGGCTTTGATGGCTTCCAATCCAGCCTCGGCTTGAGCAATCTGAGTTGTGGTGCGAGTAAAAGAGATATCCTTCACCTGGTCAAATGCGGCTTTTACCGCCGACAGACCCGCTTGAGCTTGCCTGACCTGGGACATTACCTTAATTTTCGACAGCGCCTTTGCCTGGGCGAGCGCGGCTTGCGCGGCTTTCAGCGCGGCTTTAGCTTGTTTGACGCCCAGTTCCAATTCCTTGTGCTCCACCACTGCGAGCACATCCCCCTTGCGCACAGAAGCGCCAACCTCAACGTTTAATGCCTGAATCTTTCCTGAAATTTTCGGAAAGACCAAAACCTGCGTCTGCGGTTCGATGTCTCCCACTAAGGACAACTCCTGAGTGATATCGCCGACCTCTACGGGCGCGACTTCAACCAATGTGGCGTCTTCAGTTTTTTGTGATGATGTGCCTTGTCCATAAGACAAAGTTTCATTTTGGCTCAGTAAATATGCCGAAAAGCAGATGATGATTAATGGCGTGGCGATGATGCCGATTAATGATTTTCGCATCTAAGATACCTCCTAAACATTACGAGATTTCAGGTTTGTAGTTAGCCAATTCATTGGCGTCTAAACAGATGACGACGGCGATAAATCGCCTCACTATTAAAATTTTCTACCAACAGCTTTTTCTATTTTCGCGATGGCGATGGTATAATCATACAAAGCTTGTAACCGATTCACCTGCGCCTGCGTTAAAGCTAATTCGGCATCGGTGAGCTCAACGCTGGTTATCATTCCATTTTCATGTTGTAGGTTCGCAATGCGCAAGCCTTCTTCAGCTTGTTGCACGGTTTCACGTTGAGCGTCAAGCAGAGCTTGAGCTTCTTGTAAAGCTAAATAAGCGGATTTCACTTCTAACTGAATGCCATCTAAAAGTTGAGACTTGCCTAATTTAATCTGATTCAGACCCGACTTTGCCTGCTTTACCCGCGCTCTGGTAGCCAGGCCATCGAAAATCGGAATATTCAACGCAAAAGTTATATTCCAACTCTTTTTCCAATCTCTATCTACTCCTTCTTCGTAACCAGTTGAAAAATTGGCGTCGTAGTTACTCAAAAACATGAGGTTGGGTTTGTTACCAGCTTTAGCGATGCTAATCAACTTTTCACCTGCTTGTTCTTGTAGCTCCAATTGCTTGAGGTCGGGTCGATTTTTCTGGGCTAATTTCAACAGTTCACCCAAGTCAACTTCTTGCGGTTGATATGCTAATTGTCCGTCTACATCGACTTCAGCGTCTAAAGGAAACCCCAGTGTAAT
Source organism: Candidatus Poribacteria bacterium (assembly GCA_012961655.1). Taxonomy (GTDB): domain Bacteria; phylum Poribacteria; class WGA-4E; order DTYX01; family DTYX01; genus DTYX01. The sequence goes on along the minus strand of DTYX01000528.1, from coordinate 5,538 downwards.
TTTGAAACCTTCCTTTGCCAATCGCAAGGCGTTCTTCGCCTTGATAAGCTGTGAGCGGACGTTGGCAAGTTGTACCGAAGCTCTCAGCACATCGAAGTTGGTGGCGACTCCAGCCTCAAAGAGGTCGTTTGCTGTCTGAACATGCTTTTCCACTTGTGCCACCGCTTTCTCAGAGACTGTAACAAACTCTTGCGCTAAGACAACCCCATAGAACGCATTGGTCACGTCGAATTCCAGTTGCTGCTTGGCGCTTTCCAGACCTTGTTCCGCGGCTTGCAGATTCAACTTCGCCTGTTTGTAGTTGTTGAGTAATTTACCCCAGGTGAATATCGGCTGTTGCAACGTCGCTGACACGTTATAATTATGCTTGTCCGCCTCTATTCTCGTTGGCCCTGGTTGCGGCGTTTCAGCGGATGGAGGAATGGTCGCTTCACCTTCGACAGCCGGAGGAATGGACATACCAGGTGGAAAAATGCTCGATAACGCCTTCTGCATATCAGCCATTGTTTTTTCGTCTAAAATAACGGGCGGTTCGATAAAGTAAGTGTAACTTCCGCTGCCCGATAAGTTCGGCAGCATTGCTGAGATAGCTTCATCCACTTTGCCTTTGGCTAATTCGATATCTTCTTGAGCCATTTTAATACTCTTGCTATTTTCATTAGCAAAAACTATGCTCTCTTGAAGAGTGAATGTAGTCGATTTTTGCTGAGCCCAACCGCAGAGAAGACCGCTGTAGATTATCATGATAAGCGATAAAAAGATTGTCCGAAAATTTCTACTTGTCATAAGACCTCCTCATCGTTCGTAGTAAGGCGATTCATCGCCGTCAGGACATCCATCTTCACATTTTACGTTTTACGCATCAATAGACCTTCGAGGAATATCTTTTCCACAAGCTCCGCTTTGTCCGTGAGGACAACATCCTCGGGCGCCAAGTTTAGAAGCAACAAGCAGGTATGAACCAGCGATGTCAGCATAAAAGCCGCCTCCTTTGGATTTACCGCTTGAAATACACCATTCTCCTGACCGAGTTTTATCACCTCCGCAGTGACGTTAATCTTTGAAAACATGAGGGGCATAACTCGCTCACGAATCTCATCTTCGTTCACTTGCGCGCGGAGCTGAAGATTGAAACGCTGGTCATGAATCACCTTAAAAAAAGCGGCATTATCTGAAAAGAAAGTCAACTCATCAGTTATGAGACGTTTGATTGTCGCCACGGGGTCAGAACAATCTGCGGTTGACTTTAAAATGACCTCGTTTAATTCGCATAACTTCCGCTCTGCTACTGAAAGAAAAAGGTCTATTTTGTTCTTAAAATAGAGATATAGCGTCGCTTTGGATACTCCTGCAACGTCAGCGACCTCATCCAGCACGGCCTCGTGATAATCTTTATCTGAAAAAACCTGTTCCGCCGCATCAAGAATGATGTCCCTTTTGACGCTACTGTCATGCTTCCTATCCCATTCTTTAATGTTATCAGTAGATTCTCCAGAATCACAAACATTCTGACACATAATATGTCCCCCCTATCGAAGGGCGAAAGTATTGCAGAACTTCCTCCCAAAATGGTTCGAGCTTGAACTACTTTATGAGACATCTCGGTTCCCTTCTTCCGCCCTGTCTGTGCTGCAAGCACGACAGGCAGACTGACCAACAAATAAAATTTGATGGACAGTCTAACTTACTGACTAGTTAGTTATTATACATTATCCATTTAATTTTGTCAATATAAAATAGTCTGTTTTATGGCGGCGTGTATAGCGTTTCTCAGATATGATGTGAGGTAAAAGAGACGCGCTGCGGCTGGAAAAAGTGCTTGACAAGAATAGACGGGTAAAGTAGAATTAAGTACACTATATATCCAAATTGAAAGGTGATAGACATGGATAGAGCATTAGCACATATCGAGAGAATTAGAAGCATAGAACCGATAGAAGGCGCGGATAGGATAGAGAAATCAACTATACTCGGCTGGGAAGTTGTGATTAGGAAAGAAGAATTCAAAGTCGGCGACCTGGTGGTTTACATAGAAATAGATAGCATTCTGCCCGAGAGAGAGGAATTCGAGTTCCTGAGAGATAGGAAGTTCCGCATCAAAACCGTACGCTTGCGTGGGCAGGTGAGCCAGGGTATTGCCTTCCCTCTCAGTATTTTGCCTGATGGTATACAAATAGAAGAAGGCTTAGACGTCACGGAGGCGCTGAATATACACAAGTACGAACCGCCTATCCCTGCACAGTTAAGTGGTGTAGTCAAAGGCGCATTCCCTTCGTTCATTCCTAAAACGGATGAGACAAGGATACAGAGCGTGCCTGATGTGTTAGTGAGACATAAGGGGAAGGTGTTCTTTATCAGCGAGAAGCTTGATGGGTGCTTAGATGAAGACACTAAATTGGAAACCACAGACGGTTCCAAGACTATAAACGAAATATGTAATACAAATTATAAAGGAAGCGTTAAATCCTACGATATAGAGGGAGACAAAGTAGTCTGGGACAAAATAGAAGCCCACTCTGTGTTAGAGAATAACCATGATTGGTATGAGCTGGAATTAGCAGATGGTCAGACTATAAAACTGACCGGCAATCATCAAGTGTGGCTTCCTATATTAGGTTGCTGGCGGGAAGTATCTGATTTAAGAGGCGACGAAATCTTATTAGTAGACTAAGTATAAAGCAGATATTGGAGAATTACAATGAGAACATGTCCCTTCTGCAGTTGTGTATTAAAAAGTTTGGTTGATATAAGAGACAAATATGGAGAGGAATTGCAAACCTTCTTGCTAAACAAGATAAAGGAGATGGAGACGCAAAATGAAATTAGTAAAACTGAAGTCAATTAAAAAAATTCAATCAGATTCTAAGCGATTTGATATTGAGACAGAAAAAACACATAACTTTTTTGCTAATGATATTTTAGTCCATAACTCATCTATGACAGCATTTATAAAAGATGGCGAATTCGGTGTCTGCTCACGTAACCTTGAACTTAGGGAGACTGACAAGAATACATTTTGGATAATTGCGAGGAGGGACGATATAGAAAGCAAGTTAAGAGCATGCGGCAGGAATGTAGCTGTTCAAGGCGAGGTAATAGGGCCGGGTATTCAAAAGAATAGATACAAGTTAAAACAGCCATCGCTATTCATCTTTAACGTCTTCTATATTGACAACTACAAGTATGCTGACTTCAAAGAGTTTACTGAGTTCGCAAAAGACTATGGGTTTGACGCTGTGCCTATATTAAACACTGAGTATGTCTTAGATAACACTGTCGATGAATTAGTAGAACTATCTAAGGGAACGAGTACACTTAACACGGAGATACAGAGGGAAGGTATTATAATGAGAACGCTTGTAGAAGAGACTGATGTGGAATTAGGGCGGCTCTCGTTTAAATGCGTAAACCCTGAGTATCTTTTAAAGTTTGAGTGAAATTGAAGGCAAAATGACAACGCTCGAAGGCAAGATGGCGACGAAGGATGATATTATCACTGTGAAAGATGATATTATCGCCATGCAGCGAAATTTAAGAGAAGGAATGGCGACCCTTTATGGTGTTCTCATAGGCATACTTGTTGCTATTATTGTAGCTATATTAAGCATCATCCTTAGCCCATTCCTAAAAAAGTGGTTTGAAGGGCGCGAGCAAAAAGAAGACCTTATAAGGTTAAAGGATGAGCTTGAGGAACTGAAGAAAATGATTATGGCAAAGGGAGGGGGCAAGTGATGGGAGTATGTACAGTTTTTCAGGAGGTAAATGAAGTGACAAAATATATTGTTACGACCTTGATTTGTTTGATGTTAATAACGGGCGCAGCTTATGGTGTAATTATCCGTGTCCCCGGTGACCAGCCTACTATTCAAGACGGCATCGATGCCGCTGAAGATGGTGATATAGTCTTGGTAGCTGATGCAATCTACACTGGTGTCGGCAATAAGAATTTGGACTTTAAAGGCAAAGCTATCACTGTTACATCCGAAAATGGTGCGGAGAATTGTATTATTTACTGTGAAGGCGATGGTAGAGGTTTCTATTTCCATAATAAGGAAAACACTCTCTCAGTGGTAGATGGCTTTACAATAACAAATGGTTTTGCTGATTATGGCGGTGGAATTTATTGTAACAATTCATCTCCCACGATAACCAATAATATCATCACAAATAATTCGTCTGATTATCATGGCGGAGGGATTGCCTGCCGTACTTCTTCTCCGACGATTACAAATAATATTCTAAGTGGTAATTCAACACTCGACAGAGGCGGCGGAATATATTGTGTCAACGATTCCTCTCCAACGATTATGAATAATCTCATCAGCCTGAACTCGGCTGCCCAAGGCGGCGGGATTGATTGCCGCACTCGCTCAAATGCAACGATTACTAATAACATTCTAAATGGAAATTTGGCATTAAGTTCTAGCGCTGGGATTAGTTGTTTGGACTCCAATCCAAAAATTACTAATAACATCCTAACTAAAAATTCGGCAAGCCACTACGGAGGAGGAATTGGTTGTACGAACAACTCCTCCCCAACGATAATTAACAACACTATCAGTGGGAATTTAGCAGGCATCAATGGCGGAGGAATTGTGTGCACAGAAGAATCCTCTCCGACGGTTCTCAATACCATCCTCTGGGCGGATAGCCCAGATGAGATTTATGTTGACGGCTCATCAGAGATAAACATCACTTATTCGGACATTCAGGGCAGCTGGTCTGGCGAAGGCAACATTGATGCTGACCCGCTGTTTGTTGACCCGGGTAACGGCGATTATCACCTGCAAGCCGGTTCTCCATGTATAGATGCTGGGACACCTGATGGCGCACCTCCTACCGATAAAGACGGCAACCCAAGAGATGAGTTTCCAGATATGGGCACTTATGAATATCAAGGTCCCAAGACAGGTTCTATCAATGGTACAGTCACAGACAGGGCAGGAAATCCAATTAAATGGGCGTTAGTAATTGCCGTCTTGGGCGAAACAAAAGAAAAAGATTTCACCGACAGCGAAGGCTACTATGAAATCCCAGATTTAGAACCAGGCGCTTACTGGGTACTTTGCATAAAGAGAGGCTATAAGCTCGGCATAAGAAAAGCTGAAGTAGTAGCTGGTGAAGAAACTACGGTGAATTTCAGGCTGAGAGAGAAGCCGGAATAAAGCAAGTTCAAAACATCATCATGGGCGAGGATAAATCATCCCTTCGCTTCACTCGAGGGCAGGCCTTGCCCTTTTTTCATGCCTGTTAGCCTTCGAATCAATTCGAGGCTGATAGCTCAAGTCGGCTCAAAGCCGACTGAGAATTCCTGCAAAATTTGTTGAATCATTAAGTTGGATATGTTATTGTTAAACCATAAATCTTGATTAAAAATTAGAGTTATCGTAGGTCGATTTTCCAAAATCGACTTTTTCCGTCGAGATATGTTCCCTTATACTGGTTTAGGATTGATGTTTCTCATCTAACATTTTTAGTAAGAACTGTTTTCAATTGACAATTGAAAGGCAATTTAAAATAGTAAATAGTCAATTTTCT
>DTYX01000527.1 GCA_012961655.1 Candidatus Poribacteria bacterium | reverse complement strand
CCTGGACGTTTTCGCCAAAACTTATTAGGCAAGCGGGTGGATTACTCCGGACGTTCTGTAATTGTCGTCGGTCCAGAACTACAGCTTCATGAATGTGGTTTGCCTAAGAGGATGGCGTTAGAACTATTCAAGCCTTTTATTATCCACAAATTACAGGAAAAAGGATATGCTCAGACGATAAAAAGCGCTAAAAAGATGGCAGAGAAGGTTACACCTGATGTCTGGGAAGTACTGGAAGAGGTTATCGCTGAGCATCCAGTTTTGCTCAATAGAGCGCCAACTTTGCATCGACTGGGAATTCAGGCTTTTCAGCCAATTCTAATTGAAGGCAAAGCAATTCAGATTAATCCACTGGTATGCAAGGCTTTCAATGCGGACTTCGATGGCGACGCAATGGCAGTGCATGTGCCGCTCGCCACAGAAGCGAAAATCGAGGCAAAGCTTCTGCTTTCATCAGCGCGGAATCTTCTTAAACCGGCACACGGCGGCCCAGTAGCTGTACCTGATTTAGACCTTGTTCTCGGCTGCGGCTATCTCACAAAAGAAAAACCGAATGGTGCTTTTCGGGCGCCGGTCTTCAGCAATTCCGCCGAAGTGCTTTATGCTTATGATTGTAAGGCTGTCAGTGTTCATACTCCTGTTGATGTAAGAATTAACGGACACACTATTCGTACTACCGTAGGACGGGTAATATTCAGCCAAATACTACCTGAAGGATTGACCTTCGTTGATGAAGCATCAGGTTTGGAAATACCCCTTTACAATAAGGAATTGAAAGCTCGAGATTTAGTTCAGTTAGTTGCTTTGAGTTTCGATAAATGCGGCAATCGCAGAACCGTCCAATTCCTTGATGAGTTAAAAAATTTAGGCTTCCATTATGCTACTTTAGCTGGCATCTCAATTGCGGTTACTGATTTGATCAGCCCACCTGATAAAGAACAATTAATAGAAACTGCTACAAGTGAAGTCGAGGAAATTGAGGCAGGTTACAAAGCTGGGGATATGACCCCTGGCGAACGCTATAATAAGGTGGTTAGTGTCTGGAGCAATCTCACTCAACAAGTACAGGATTCTCTATTTGAAGCTCTCGCTAAAGGTAGAGAGGATGAAATTGAGGGTTTCAATCCTGTTCATATCATGGCTGATTCAGGCGCCAGAAGTAAACCTGAAGCGATTCGACAAATAGCGGGGATGAGAGGTTTGATGACTAAACCCTCGGGTGAAATCATTGAGCGCCCAATTTTTGCCAGTTTCTGTGAAGGCTTAACGGTGCTAGAATATTTTATATCCACGCACGGCGCGCGGAAAGGCCTGGCGGATACTGCTATTAAAACAGCTTCTTCAGGGTATTTGACCAGAAAGCTGGTGGATGTTGCTCAAGATGTAATTATTACTGAAGAGGATTGTGGCACTATCAATGGTATTACGAAAACTAGCTTGCTGGAAGAAGAGATTCCGTTTTCCGAGAAAATAGTCGGCAGAGTTGCTGCTAGAGATGTTACACACTCTATTATACATCCTTCAGGAGAAGTATCGACGGAAATATTGTGTCAGTCAGGAGAATTAATCAGTAAGGATATTGCTCAAAAGATAGAGGATGTTGGTATCCCTGAGGTTAAAATCCGCTCAGTTTTGACCTGTGAGACACCTCATGGTGTTTGTCGAAAATGCTACGGAACAGACCTTTCCACAGGCAAACTAGTGGATATTGGCGAGGCGATTGGCATTATCGCGGCGCAAAGTATAGGTGAACCAGGTACGCAACTTACTATGAGAACTTTTCATACCGGTGGTGTGGTAAGCAGTGCCTTTGAACAATCGGAAATAATAGCAAGGCACTCTGGCAAAGTAAGATATCACAATATCGAGACGACAATCAAAAGAGAAAATGTGGAACATCCCGACGAAGGCGGGAGCAAAGCCAAAATAGTTGTACTCTCCCGAAATTCTCAATTGAGCTTACATGATGAAAATGATTATGAGATAGAGCATCATAAAGTACCTATTGGAGCGATATTGTCAGTTGAGGACGGCGCTTTAGTTGAAAAAGATCAAGTGCTTTTGGAGTGGGACCCACATCATGTTCCAATTCTGACACAGGTATCAGGGACAGTAAAGTTTGAAGATATCATCGACAACGTGACCGCACGAGAGGATATTGATGAAAGTACAGGTCAACGCGCCTGGGTTATCATTGAATATAAGGGAGAAGATTATCTGGCAAGAATTGAAGTCCATTGCGAAGATGGTAGAGTTGTACCATATCAGATGCCTACGGGAGCTCATCTTGTTGTCAGTAATGGTGATGTAGTATCTACCGGTGATATTCTAGCTCGAATTCCGCGCGAAATTTTAAAAGCCAAAGACATCGTTACCGGTCTACCCAGGGTAACGGAATTGTTTGAAGCGCGCAAGCCGAAAGAGAATGCACTGATTGCAGAGATTGACGGTGAAGTAAACTTTGAGGGCACTAGTAGAGGAATGCGTATTATTAAAATCAAAAACTCAACTACCTCGATGGAGAGCGGCCCCTATCGAGTTCCTCTTGGCAAACATATCATTGTTCAAGAAGGTGATCGGGTTACCGCCGGAGAACCTTTAACTGATGGCCCTATCGACCCCAATGATATTTTACGAATCAAGGGTGAAAATGAAGTACAATCATACTTAGTTTCTGAAGTTCAGAAAGTCTATCAAGCTCAAAAAGAACGCATCAATGATAAGCATATTGAGGTTATCGTCCGACAGATGATGCGCAAGGTTAGAATTACGGCGTCAGGAGATACGGAATTTCTTGAGGGTGACGAAGTGAATAAAGTCATATTCCACACCGAAAATGAGCGAATTATTAACTCTGGTGGTGAACCCGCAAAGGCTGAACCAATTTTGCAGGGGATTTCCAAAGCTGCTTTGACAACGGAGAGTTTCATCTCTGCCGCGTCTTTCCAACAGACGACGAATGTTCTCACTAAAGCAGCTGTAAGCGGGAAATGCGATAATCTGAAGGGATTGAAAGAAAATGTGATT
>DTYX01000526.1 GCA_012961655.1 Candidatus Poribacteria bacterium | reverse complement strand
TGCTGAGTTTCAGTTTCCTCTCATATCTTTACCGCAAAAGAGGATAACTGAAAAAGTCGTGTTCCTTGGGATTAATCAAGTTCAGCTACCATACGAAAATAGTCAAGTCCATCCTCGCCAACAAATTCGCCGTATTTAACAAATCCACGCTTTTCATATAACTTCCAGGCCACCTCATTTTCTTGGACTACAGTCAAAAATACTTTCTTAAACTCACCTTCACGAGCCGTTTCCATCAAACTATCTATGAGTTTGCTTCCCAAACTCTTTCCTTGAAAGTCATCCGCTACGCCAAGCCCAAATGTAGGCTCACCCGATTCCAGATTCCACAAAAACCCCCATCCAACAATCTCTGTTTTATGCCAAGCCAGCAAATCAAATCTCTTCTCTATCTCAGGACTGTTATCTTTTACGATGTCTTTACACACATTCAATGTGGTTGTATAACCGATTGGCCGAAAAGTCCGTTTGGAACTCTCGCTCAATCCGTTATAGAAATCCATTAAAGCGCTCTCATCCCCTGGCCTTATTCGTCGTATAATCACCGAGGCGATATCAGATGTCTGTATATTCAATCGCTCAGACACAACCATATACACCTCCTTTTTTGAGGTAGCCGAATTCGCCGGAATTCGGGAAAATGCGTCCCAAAACTCTTGGGAGTTCGGCTACAGTACCAGAAGAAATTATATGGAAAGGTAATGGATTTTGATTGAATTTTCGGGTAATAATTGGAGGTAGCGGCATGCCTCCGTGCTGCCATGATGTTGTTCAGCCAAAATGTCGCCACAGAGGGACGACGCTACGCCGTAGTTACATTACCCACTTTTTCAATCAAAACTCATTACAATCAGTTAATGCATTATTGAGCCTTCAGACGTAGTTAAAACGTCGGTACTGTAACTTCAACTTCACGTCCGCCAGCCTCTGAGGAATCAATCACTCCTTGGATTATCACGTTGGTCAAAAGCATGCCATCTGGGTCAATTGGTGATGGCTTGCCTTCGCGGACTGCATCTACAAAAGCGGTGTCCTCAGTCTTGAAAAGGTCAACAGAGCCGCCAGTTGGAACACTTATGGTTATTGGTTCACCAAACTCGTCACGGTAGATGGTAACCCCCTCCTGTGGTCCGCGAACTTCTCCTACACCGATGCGCAACCCGGCTTTGGTACCGAGGAAAATCGTCCCTCCAAGTGAGTCCATATTCATGCACCAACAGGTTTTGAAAACCAGACGAGCGCCATTATCAAAAACCACCCATCCGGCCCCGAAATCCTCGACTTCCGTCTCTTTGAGAGCAGGATTCCAGGTGTTGTGCAGACTGAGATAATTGGAGGTGATGCCAGAAACTGCTACAGGTTTGGGATGTCCCATCAGATAAAGTGCCGTGTCCAAGGCATAAACGCCAATATCAGCAGATGCGCCTAAGCCAGCAGTTGCTTTGCGGATAAAGCTGCCGCCAGGATTGCCGCGACGACGGTCAGCAACCGTCTCGGCATAGTAGATATCCCCTAAAACTCCAGCGTCAACTATCGCTTTCGCTTTCACCACCTGTGGGCTATAACGCAACTTGAGCGCCACCATAAGGATTTTGCCCGTTTCGTGCGCCGCGCGTACCATCTCAGTTGCAGCTTTCAGTGTTGCCTCCATTGGCTTCTCACAAAGGACATGTTTGCCCGCTTTCAGAGCCGCAACAGTTGGTGGACCATGAACGGCTGTCGGCGTGCATACAAGAACACCATCAAGTTCTGCCATCTTGAGCATTGCGTTATAATCGGTAAAGGTTTTTGAAATACCCCACCGATTTGCGGTTCGCTCGACATTTTCTTTGACTACATCGGCTGCTGCAATTATTTCAGCGCCATCGATATCGGCGATAGCTCGACAGTGCGCTTGCGCAATGCCACCGGCACCGATGAGACCAAGTTTTACTGTTTTCATCTTCATCTCCTGTAAAAAATATTTAGTTTAAAATAAACTATAACTTTTAATGGCACAAAATGAAACAGGTACGTAATACGTAATGCGTAAAAATACGAGTTTTTCACTTAGAGTAGTAGTGCAAGCATCTTGTCCCGAGAATAGGGAAAAAAGGAAGTAAGGGAAGGAAAGCTTTCTCCCCTTTCCATCCTTTCCTTCCTTTCCCCTCTTTCCGAGTTCTCTCCTCTTTTGTAGGTCGAAATTCACATTTCGACGCTTATTATCTGTCAAGTCATCGTATGTATATTCCGGGCGATGAATTGGTCTTGCTCAAACCTTGACAGTTTAGTAAAATGGACACTCCACCCGGTCACCCGGATCTGCAACGAGGCATAGAGTTCAGGGTGACGTTGGGCATCGCGCAGAGTTTCAACGTCAAAAACATTGAATTGCAGCGCATAACCGCCTTTGTCAAAAAAGGTTTTAATCAGGGTGACAAAGGCATCCAACCCTTCGTCGTCCTTGACAGCTGTGGGATGCAACATCACGTCCAGAACTGAACCATTGGGTGTCTCAGTAAAATCCAGCTTCGTAACCGAGCCTATCAATCCGGTAACTCCATTCATGTCACGTCCAGGAGTAGCTCCTACACCCGGCGCTAGTGATGTGTGGGCTTTTCGACCATCTGGTAAAGCGCCGGTGACTTTGCCCATTGTCCATTGGGTTGTGAGGGTAAAAAGCGCTGCCTGAACTGGGCCACCACGGGCGTTGGTGAAGGTATGGACCTTGTTGCAGTAGTAATCGGCGATACGTTTGCCCATGGCGTCAGCCTGCGGGTCATTATTGCCCCACTTCGGAACCTTGTTCAGCAGATACTGACGCATCGGTTCGTAGCCTTCAAAATCACACTGGATAGCATTCAAAATCTCCGCCATCGTGAATCGCTTTTCGTCAAAGACAGCCTTCTTGATACCCAGAAGTGAATCGCAAGCGTTAGCAAGTCCTATACCGACACAGCCTACTGCATTGTAATGAGCGCCTCCCTGACCGATGTCTTTTCCTTGCGCAAGACAATCGTCAATGGTACCAGCGATTAGTGGCGATGGGTTAATCTGCGGCCACTGGCGCTCATGAGCGCCAACATACTCCACCGTGCGAGCGAGCAGAAAATCCATCTGCTTTGTATAGGCGTCGAACAGTTGCTCAAAATTCTCGAACTCCCTCGGGTCGCCGGTGTGTATGCCAATCCGTTCACTTCGCTTCCGATTCTCATCCACCGTCTGTCCGCTGATTGGCTCTAAGCCATTGTGTAAAGTAAGTTCCAAAACTTTCGCCAGGTTAATCTCTATATTCATGGTGCAACCGGCTTCTTTGCCATCCACAGCCGGTTCGTAGCAGCCGATGGGGAGATAAGCGCGCGCATCCTCCCAGGTTTTGCCGCGTTTGACTTGAGCTTCGACGGCCGGGATGTCGTTCATCAGCACAAATGAATTGTGCCCCCGTCGAATCAGGTCGGCCACTCGTCTGTAGAGTTTATCAGGCGTTTCAGGTAAAAAACGCACTGACAGTTTCGGGTCTGGCGTATTTAATTCCTCATAAGCTTCCAGAGCCAGGTAGGTCAATTCGTTGGTCAGAACGGAGCCGTCGGCATACTGCCCGGCGAATACGAAGTTCTTGCCGTTTCCGCTACCACGAGTGCGGGAATGGTATTTGAACCAGAAGAACTTAATCAGTTCTTTAGCCTGTTCTCGCGTGAGGCGGCCGGAGTCGATATCGGCACGGTAATACGGATAGAATACACGGTCGAAATGTCCCATCGACCTTACCAGTTCTCCCTCCATCTCAATCATCTCGTGCATCAGCCAGGCGAACTGCAGAGCTTCATGAAAAGTCCTTGGCGCATAGGCGGGGACACGTTTGCAGACATCGGCAACCGCGCGCAGGCGTACTTCGTGTTCTGGAAAATCGAGAATCATCTTTTGAGCCAGTTCGGCAAAACGGTTCGCTAAAGTAATTGTGGCATCGTAGACCGTTTCTACGGCCTCGTAAAACGCTATTTGCTCATCCGTCGCTTTAGGCCCTAGACGTTCTCGCGTCTTGTGGGCTTGCTCAATCAATCCTGTCAGTCCACCGGAGAACTGTAAGCCGGATGTGGCTTCCCCCCTCTGTCCGCTCCGCTCAGCCTCAAACTGGCGCGTTCGCTGGTTTTCGGCGGGGGACAGGAGGGGGGATTCAGTGAGCGAAGCGAACATATTTTCCCAACCAGGGGAGATATGTCCCATATCCAGCCCACCTCTAATCAGACCGATTTTGTGAACTTTGTCGAACCAACTCGCTTCTGTCTTTATCGCGCCTGACCTGGCCTCATGATACCATTCATTACGAACCTTCGTCACCAGACCGCCGTGGTTGAGCTTGTCGGCAAACCAGTCGAGCGGGTCTAAATAAATCTGCCCGCACGTCACCACAATTCGGTAGACATTCGCTTTCTGTAAAACCTTGGGTTGGTCAGGATGAGTTTCTAAGTACGTTTCAACTTCCGTTTGTAGCTCTTCAAGAGATAAACCCGTCTCCGGATTAAACGGGATGTTTTGAAATTGATCAAACAGGTGTTCTCGGACAGATTCAAAAGTTCCCCACACTTGTGGAGTTTTGATGAAATCAAATTGTTGAGTTTCGATAATATCAAGCGCCTCAGCCATTTTAATACCTCCATTTTCGATTAGCATTACTGCTCAACGACAATAGTTGCGAGACAAATCGTCCGACTAGCAAACATCCATCCAAGCGAACAACTATTTGCGTGCCACTCGCTGCTATGCTCTATCTCTGGCAGAGTCGCGTTGTCATGTTAGTCGTTGCTTATCGATTTGGTTGCGGTTTCCGCCTCTGGCCCGCCCGGCATTTATCCCAACCGCAAAGTCCCAGACAGTTCCAGTAATTTATCACATTTTCATCTAAAGGTCAATGAAAATTTAACAGAAATTCCCCATGAGAAGAGATTAAGATGTAACCCAAGCGGATTGCTAACAAGATGTAGCGCAAGTTTCAAAC
>DTYX01000525.1 GCA_012961655.1 Candidatus Poribacteria bacterium | reverse complement strand
CAATCCGCTAACAGCTCGCCGCGGTAGAGCTCATCGGCGAATTTCCAGAGGTTGAAAGCTGTCATCAAATCGCCCGCACCCACGGCACGGTCGGCGTCGTTCAGCGCTCGCTCAAATTCACGCAGGTCAACCCACACGATGCCATGCGGGTCAAAACAGTAACACTCTTCAGTCGCATGGGGTAATAACTGCCTGGCTTGTGCATTTCCACAGACAGACGCAATCTTGCGGCGAACGGCGGAGACAACTTGCCGAAGGTTCTTTTTGAAGGATACGTCATACGGCGTCATTGACGGACGACTCTCTTCCCAGAGCGCGTCGAAGATCCCATCCATGGAACGTCGTTTTCCAGCATGGAAAGCCAGGTACGCTAAGTGTTCGCGGGAGTGTGGACGAAGTTCGTCGAGTGAAATGTCATCCCCCTTGTATTTCAACGCGAGTGAGCCAAGTAGATAAATCGCAAATCCCTGGGTTTCCGCTGACCGCCGCAGCGCAATTTCCACCTCTCTAACGAGACACAGCTTCCACGCTCGGCAAGTCGGCAGAATCTCCTGCCACTTCGATTGGGCGGCATCGTATTGCCCCCGTGCGAAGTCTATCGCCGCCCAGTTGTGGAGAATTTGACACCGGATATCTGGGCGGTTGGCGTGACTTTCGGCTTGATGATAACACGTCTCCGCTTCCTCCCAACGTTGTTGCTCGCGATAGAGATTGCCCAACGCCAGCAGACAACGCGCTAACGCCAACAGCTTGTTTTCCCCCCTGAAGATTGCTCGTGCCTCCAAAAGTTGTGCCTCTGCCTCGGCGAAAGAACGCTCGTGGGTTCTCAGCCGTCCCAGCACCAGCAGAGCGTGTCCCCGGTCATAATTGTGGTTCAAATCTTCGGCAATTCGCCAACTCTGGTTCGCCAACTGCTTAGCCTCGTCCAACCCTCCTCTATATCTCCCCCCTTCAAGGGGGGAGATGAGGGGGGTGAAACCGGTCTCAACCTCCGCAAGCAAGAGAGCCGCTGTGCTATTGAGCAACGCGCCGTAAATGCGACGGTGCCCCGTAGATTTGGCGAGCGCTACTGCTTCTTCGAGCAGCGAACGCGCCTCCCGGAATTCTCCGCGTGGGCAGAGGATTTCGATTACTAAATCATTGAGCGCCCATATCAGATGGAAAGAAAGGTCCATTTCACGCCCCCAATAAATGCTCTCTCGAAGAAGCGCCTCTGCTGATTCAGGGCGGTTGAGGCGTAAGTAGCGTAAAGCTTGAGCGTGCAAGTATCCACACAGGTAATGCTTCCATCTAATCTTTTGTGTCTTCAGCGGCGCCTCCACCAGCGTCCACTGCATAACGTCCTCAGATAGTCGCTGCATGTGTTCAATCATTTCCTGATGGAGGCAGACTGCCCTTTCCAAATCCCTTTTTTCTTCAAAGAAAATCGCCAATTTTCCCTTGCAATTGATGAACTTCGTGGCAACACCAAGTTCTTTCCAAAGGTCGATGGATTGTCGCAGGAAACACTCTGCTTTTTCAAATTCGTCTTTTTCCCACGCAATCAGGCTCTGTTGGTATAATAGCTCGCCACGCCACGGTGAGCGATACTTCACGATTTCGAGGGGCTCTAATTGCGTTAAATATTCATGAGCCTGGTCCAGGTTTCCGTCCAACCGTTGTAGCTCAGTCATCACCAACAAGCAAAATGCAATCCGCCTGGCATCCTCATTTTCCCACGCCTTGGCGAGAGTCGCCTCTAAGAATTGCCTGACATCTGTGACAAAACCTGCATTGCACAACGGCTTCCAGTAGAATACAATCTTGGTTTGAAGGGTCGGATTATGCGTCGCAATTTCAATGGCGGTCGCCGCGAGCTTTCGGAGTATTTGAAGGTCATCAGTTCCTCGCACGACCTGCTCAAGACGGTGTACAGATTCACACAACAGTTCAAAGTCTTTTCGTTCCAGCGCCCACTGACAACACTGCCGGATGTTCGGCGCCTCCATACGCAACCACGCTGCCATCGCCCGCGTCTCAGGACACAGGTCAAATGCTTGTCCTTCCATCTCCTTCAGATAGTGTCGAGCCATTACATCCTGCAACGTCTTCAACAGTTCCGGGTCACGGTCGAGCCGGGTTCGTCCATACTTTCGCACGGTATTCAACATGCGATATCGGTTCCCTTTCGCCGCCAGTTTGGCATCAGGAGAATTTTCGACTTGCAAAAGCCCCATATGATAAAGGCGCTCGACGATGTCGCGGCCATTCTCGACCTGCGTCAGCGGAGTGACGTCGGTGTCGAAGAAACTGCCGGAGTTCAGGAGGGACAATCGTTCTAAAACTTGACGCTCTGGTTGGCTCAACTGGGCCCATGCTCGCTCAAGAACCACCGTCATTGACCGATGGCGGGCGAGGCGATTTCGCTCTGTTGCGGTAAGCCGAGATATCCCACTTTCAATCTCTGCGAGCAGCGTCTCTTCTCCACCTGGCGCCAACTGTCCAGCGGCCAGTTCCAGCGCGAGCGGTATCCCATCGAGAGCGCTACAGAGCTTAGCCACTATCGGAACGTTATCATCAGTGAGTTGCCAATCAGAAATTTTCTCTCTCACACGGGCAGCTAACAATCGAACACTATCAGCCTCTTGTATATCCACACGACCATTTGTGGATGGCAAAGTCATTGATTTAAGCGAGAAGATCTGCTCACCATAGAGGCCAATGGGACGTTGAGAAGTTACCAACAATCGCAGTGAACGGTTTAAGCGCAAAAGTTCACTAATCCAGTCCGCAAATTCGTCCGAGAGGACATCTTCAGCCGCGTCGAATACCAAAAGCATGTCGCAATCAGATAAAACATCGAATAACTGCTTCCTCAGTTCTTGTCCCTTATCGGCGGACAGAGGCAGCGCGCTTGCCGTTGCACGGATGGCGGCAGGGAGGTCAACCACGCCTTCGAGTGAGATGAAACGCACCCCTTCCTGAAATCGCCTTTCAACCTTACCCGCCACTTCAACACTCAAACGCGTCTTCCCGATGCCGGGGAAGCCTGTGACTGTCAGCAATTGTTTTCTGTCAATCAATGCTCCTAGCGCCCGAACCTCTTCTTCCCTGCCGATAAAGCTGGTGAGGAAATAGGGCAATGCCGATTGATAACTTTTAAGCATGTCATATCCTCCTGATGGTTCATTTCAAATACAGAAATGCAATTTTGCCGTTAAACCAAACGCATATTTAATCTTTCCAGGGGTAGATAATTCAAACCGTATTATGTGCTAATCCATCAATGACCGTACATCTCAACTCAAATTCTCCAACGCATTAAGCAGATATTCATTCGCCTGGCGCATGCTCGCCACCGCGTTCAATTATATGTATCAACATGCCCAAGCGCTTTGGCTTTTTCCGCCCATTTTTGAAATTCTCCAGCGTGTTCTTCATTATGCTCAACCCAGTGTTTCAGCAATATTTCGAGTTTTTCCTGTAAGCCGAGGGCGTCGGTGAGCGGAGCAAACATATCTGTCTTTGCCATTTTTAGCCTCCATGTAACTTGATAATGTAGTAAAATTTATTTTGATAACTGTAGTGCATTGTTAAATCGCCACAAAGTTTTTGCTAATGGATAATAAAGGTTGAAAACTAAAAGCTGAAAGAATATAAGCCTTCTTTTACCTTAGCTTTTACACTCTTTAGCTTTCATTGTTTTAGAATCCGCGTAGCTAAAAAAAGCGCAAGAGATTTCTTCTAGCTTACATAACGAGTTATCCATCCCTTCGTCGGCGAGGAAGCAAATCTCCGACCCGAATCGAAGTCTGTGGAGCAGAAAACGGTGAGACGACCTCATCGCGTTTGTGCCGCGTGCCCTGATTAGATTACTCTCCCCAATCCACTTTAATCGCAAGTTCCCTCAACTGTTCCTCTGTTACTTCAGAAGGCGCCCCGGTGAAAAGACATGTCCCTTTTTGGGTTTTGGGGAAGGCTATCACTTCGCGTATGGATTCGTCGCCGGTGAGCAACATGACCAACCTGTCGAAGCCGACGGCGATACCACCATGAGGCGGGATGCCGAATTGGAGAGCTTCGAGAAAGTAACCGATTTGAGCGCTTCAAAGATTAACTCCTGCACATCCCATTTATGGTTTCTTATGCTGCCGCTCGCTATTTCATGTCCGTTGATGACCAAATCGTAGGATTGCGAGCGCGCTTTGCTTGGGTCTTTTTCAAGGTAATCCAAATCTTCGTAGTTGGGTGCAGTGAAGGGATGATGTTCCGAGTCGAAACGCTCCTCCTCTTCGTTCCATTGGAACAGTGGAAAGTCCACAATCCAGAGAAAATCGAAGCGGTTTTTATCTATCAACCCTTCCATGTTTTCAAAGATATCATCCTGGTCGACGAAGGATGCCTCAATGTCGATTTGAGTAAATTCTAGTTGTCGGTCGGCTCTCAAGTCTTCGTCTCGGTAACATTTCACGATTTGGAAATATTTATCGACCCCGCTCATCATCAGCAACTGGCGGATTTCTTGCTAACAGATTAAAAAGGTTATCCGTTAGCGGTTAATCCGTTAGCAAAACTTTAAAACGGGTACACCTTGCTCCCTGATTTCAGCGAAGCGTATGAAGTTTTCCGCCGCCTATCTTTGGGCACAGGGGTTGTTGGCGACGATATACAATCTGTCGATTTTCAAAAATGAGCGCAATATT
>DTYX01000524.1 GCA_012961655.1 Candidatus Poribacteria bacterium | reverse complement strand
TACAAACTTGTTGATGGACCCAAAAAAGGAACTTAACGCAAAGTTGCAAGGACGCGGTAGCGCCCTTGCGTTAAAATTTTAGAATCAACAAATCTGAAACACTGCCGGAAATTCCTCAAAAACAAAATTCCTGGCTCGGAAATAGCAGAGGAGAGATAATCATGGCAAATCGAAAAATGATGCTTATCGCAGATATCAAAGAATGATGATTCAGTATATGCTTGGTTAGAAAGGTTATCAGCCTTAAAAAATCTCTACGAATCTATGATAGCCGTGGAGGCGTTGACACAGTTTGTTGAGCAGGAAAAACGAAGGCAAAAAGGAAATTTCGAAAAGATAATCAAAGACGCGTTGCACCTTCTAAAGCGCGCAGAAGAAACGGTTGGCGATGAAAAATATAATCCGGCGTATCTTGAAGCCTACCGCGTGAATACCGATGTTCAAATTCAGAAAATATCTGGAAACAATGATTAAAATACAACTCATTTAAACGACTGAAGTCGTTACTACAACGAAAAGTAGCACTTGTAGTAACGAATTTATTCGTTTTTTTTTAGCTTTCTCAGACGAAGAGAAAATGCGTAGGCATAAGAAAAAAAGCGAATTTTTAGCCATCACAAGTCTCTGCGCGGAAATACTTGCCAGCCCTGGGCGTCAGATTAGCGTTAGGGAATGTAACCAGTTGTCCGACGCTGTTATTGCAGTAGACTCCCCTCAGCGGACTGAAGTCTGTGCATTATGTTTTTTGGGCTCGGCAACGCTTTTGCACAGTTGCCAGGCGATCTTCCGAAACCGAGGGGATTTGACCCAAGACATCGTGCAGACGAGCAACCTGTGCTACCCTCTGCAATAAGCAAAGATGTGGAGCTTGTGGAAGCGACCGGAGGGGCTGTTTTGGATGTGTTCGTGTTCACTTCGTTCAGCAGTTTAGCTTCGCTAAACCGCCAAGACAATTACGCCTATGTCTGCGCTAGAGGCGTTCTTTTAATCCTCGACGTAAGCGAGCCTTCTAATCCTAAAAAAGTTGGATACGCCGCGCTCCCTTAACTGGGTTTATGGCATCTACGTTCAAAATGGTTTAACATTGAGATAGGAGGTTTTCTTGCAATTCTCGATGTGAACAACAATGATGACATTGGTTTCTATAACGGGAACTTATATTCTGATTTGAGTTAAACTATGCAAAAACTTTACGCTTACGTCGATGAAACAGGGCAAAATACATTAGGGAGCTACTTTTTAGTGGCTGTGATTACCACAGAAAAAGAGCAGCGAGATGCTTTAGAGGAGCAGATGGAAAAAATTGAACGAGAAAGCCGAAAAGGAAAACGGAAGTGGATTAGAACACACCCACAAAGAAAGGTTGCCTACTTGGAAGGGCTTTCAGGTGTTGATTTACTTCGAGAAAGTATTTTTTATGCTTCCCATCAGAACAGGACGGACTACGTTCAACTTACAACGCTGACTATTGCACAGGCAATCTTACATAAGGCAGAGGACAATTACCGAGCAATTATCTATATCCATAGACTCAACAGCGAAGAACGGAAAAGAATTTCTGCGGGATTGGGAAAACAGAATATCAGAAAGAAAAAAGTCCGAGGATAGAGACAAGCAGCGCCCTAATCCGTTTAGCCGATGCTATGGCAGGATTTTTACGAGATTGCGAGGAAGGAGAAGCTTACACTAAAGACTTGTTCAGACGATTCTTAAACCAGCGTTTCGTCATCAAGTTAGAATAAAAAAATGCCCACCATATAGGTGGGAGACCCTATCTCCGACAGGATGTCAGAGCACCTACCTAACGGGTAGTGTTCGGGCGCCCCTTTGGGCTATGAAAAATAAGTATACCATATATCTACATCTTTGTCAAGCTTTACAGAATTTTCAGAGATTCTCAAAGGTGATAGCGGCATTTATCCGTAGC
>DTYX01000523.1 GCA_012961655.1 Candidatus Poribacteria bacterium | reverse complement strand
TAGGTCTGGTATTGCCTTTCGAGGATCATGAGCGTGACTTTTTGGTGCGAGTAAATGAACAAGGCGAAATTGCTCCAGAATTATTGACAGAAGATAGTGTGCTGGTATCGCGTATTAAGCAACATCCACAGCTATTATGGAAAGCAAAGCATGTTCGGCAACATGATACGGGTTTGGTTTGTGAGCGCTGTCTGACAGCGCCATTTCGGTGTCCGTCACCTTTGGGAGGGTTGGTAGCCATGTTCACAGCTCCTATCGAATTGCTTGGATTGGAGCCAGCCTCCAATCCTTGGGATATTCTGCGATCATCAAAATGATGATGTCAACGAAGAAAAAAGAGTGCTATAATTAAAACGATTACCTTATGGTGTCATTTTAGAGTAGAATGCGCGGATATTCAGGCTAAGGGAGAGAATCTACGGTGCATCTGTCGGAAATAAGTCAGGCGCAAAAAGAGCGATTATCCCATATAGATTTCAGGGTATATTTCCTGGGGGAAATTGGTCGGAGCGATCTCGTATCCCGGTTTGGTATTGGGGAGGCGGCCGCGACACGTGACATCACCCTCTATAGAGATCTGGCCCCCAAAAATCTCGAATATGACACCAAGCTCAAGTCTTATGTGAAGTCAGAGGCATTCAAGCCACTGTTTGAATACTCACCTACCCAAGTGTTGGCTGCACTCTCACAGGGTTTTGGCGAGGACTTTGTTGGTAGCCACAAGCCGATGATTCCCTGCGAGACGCCGGCCGAGCTAAATAGACCACTGTTACCTACTCTCGCAGTCCTCACACGGGCTATCTATCGCAAGAGGGTAGTACGCATCAAGTATCGTTCAATTGAATCTGGCCTCAGTAACCGTGAAATAGTCCCCTTTGTATTGGTTGACAATGGCTTGCGGTGGCATGTGCGGGCTTATTGCCGCAAGCGTAAGGATTTCATTGATTTTGTTATTACTCGTCTCTCGGATCCGCTGATTGTTGAGTCGGAGCCTGAAGAGCATGAAGTGCGAGAATCGGACATCCAATGGAACCGTATCGTTGAGATGGAATTGGTGGCACACCCGAAGTTGCCACATCCTGAAACCATCGAAATGGACTATGCCATGCAGGATGGCGTGCTGAAGGTTAACGTGCGAGCTGCAGTGGCTGGCTATGTGCTTAGGCGATGGAATGTGGACTGCACGGAAGATCACAGTTTGGAAGGGGCTGAGTATCACCTGTGGCTTCGGAACAGGCAGGCGCTGTACGGCGTTCAAAATCTGGTGATTGCGCCAGGTTACCAGTCACGGAAAGAAGGGATACAAAATGGTTAGGACAGACTCGATTGGTCGTTCACTGTTTATCAGTTATCAAATCGAAATCGAGCCAATTTTGTATTGGCCTTGCTTCGTGCTTTTTTGCAAAGATGATGAAGATAAGGTTGTATCTGTATGACAAGGGTAAAGCTAGACAACTATATGATTAAAAAAGGATTATTTTTGCTTTGTAAAGTGCTTTCTTGTTATGTAACATGGCGTATGTTACATAACAGACGTTTTTGCTTCGAGGGTGCAGGTATGGCAAAAGGTTCAAGTGGTCGAATCGTTGTAGAGATTGATCCGGAATTAAAGCAAGAGTTGTATCACGCTCTTGGGGAAGAGGGGATAAATATGAAGCAATGGTTTTTAGGTAATGTTGGGCAGTATCTCGAAGAGAGGGTTCAGCCCTCGTTTCCATTTGTTTCCTCGGTTTCTAATAGTAAAAAGGTCCGGCGATGAAATTCATCACGACTAAAGCAGCCTTTGGGCGACACGAAACCTTTGCTCTTCGCTACAGTTGGCTGTCGAAAGGATTTCAAGCCGTCGTGAAAGATCCGTCTATTTTTTCTTCCGAGGAAGCTACTGTTGTGCTTGGTGTTGGTAAGAATATGGTTAACGCCATACGATACTGGCTTATGGCCGCTCAATTAATAGAGTCGGGTAAGACTGGTTTTAATCCAACAAAAATAGGAAAAAAGGTCTTTGGTGCAAGGGGGTATGACCCATATTTAGAGGATGAGGCAACCATTTGGTTAGTTCACTGGCTGATTGCATCTAATCCTGAGCTAGCAACAGGTTGGTTTTGGTTCTTCAATAAATTCCATAAACCAGAGTTTACCTCTCAAGAAGCAGCTTCTGCATTATTGGAATTCGCAAAACAGAATATCCAAAGTAAATTTTCGGCATCCACAGTTAAGCAGGATTCGGCCATTGTGCTGCGTATGTATGCACGGTCAAAAGGTAATACGCGCACTCCTATCGAAGAGGCCCTGGATTCACCGCTATCGTTACTAGGTCTAATTACACAAGCGCCGGGTGGGCGCACATATTACTCACGCGCTCTTGAGCGCGAGGCTTTGCCTGTAGGCATCTTTGGATTTGCTGTTGCTCAACTATTTGAGGAAATGAGCATTACAGAACTTCCAATTGAAGAACTGATGTATGCTAAAGGCAGCTACCCCGCACCAGGCGCAGTATTTCGATTAACTGAAAATGCGCTGATTACTAAGCTTGAAAAGCTGATCCACCAAAGGCCTGGTATTTTTGAAATACGTGAAACAGCAGGTATTCATCAACTTTACTTATTGGAAAAAATCGATCCTATGGAATTTCTAAAATTTCATTATCAAGACCAGTTGCAGGAGAGTGCTGCATGAGTCTTATAGATAAAATAAAGGTGAATATCCACTATACGCGATCAATTAACTTAGAGCGCGATGCAGACTCGCAGGCTGTGGTTGAGGCTTATATTCCCACGTCTAGAGCATTGCGCACGCTTGAGCGTATAGCAGAGGCATTAAAGGCGGATGAAAGCCCACGGGCTTGGTCATTAGTTGGTCCGTATGGATCAGGTAAATCTTCGTTTGCTGTTTTCCTAGCGCACTTGTTAGGTTCCTCATCAGATACAGCGACTCAGGCAGCGAAGAATACATTAAAACGCAATAACCAGATAGAATTGCGGAACAAATTCACCTCAGTTACCCGCGGTAGTGAAGGTTATTGTACTGTCTTGATGACAGGTAGCCCTGAGTCGATAGGTAGACGGCTCGTTCGTTCACTGGCAGATAAGGCTGATGAGATCTGGGCAGGACGCAGGGGGCGGTCTCATTCGATTGTGGCTAAATTAGCCAGACTAGCAGAACAAAAAGAACAGCCAGCAACTACGGATATATTAGCGTGCGTAGAAGAGATGCAAGATGCTCTATCGGGAATTGGTTATTCTGGGTTGTTAATTGTTATCGATGAACTTGGTAAATTCCTGGAATACGAGGCTCGACACTACGGTGCAAATGATATCTTCTTATTGCAATCGTTAGCCGAACACGCTTTGGCACCTCATGATGCAAGATTAGCCATGGTGGTTATGCTTCATCAAGCATTCGAGCAATACGCGCGAGGCTTAGGTGAGACGCTAAAAAACGAGTGGGCAAAAGTTCAAGGACGATTTGAAAATATCCCCTTTCTGGAATCAGCGGAACAGACATTGCGTATTGTTGCTGCTGCTATTGAACACAATTTAGCACGATCCGAAAGTAGCAAGATCAAAAAAGAGTCGAAGCAACTGGCTCGTGATTTTTCAGAGGCAAAGGCATTACCGAGCGCTATGGGGGTTAAGGTGGCCTCGGAATTATTTGAGGCATGCTATCCGCTTCACCCAATAAGTGCTCTTATTTTGCCGCTCTTGTGTCAGAAGGTCGCCCAAAACGAACGCACATTGTTTAGTTACCTTGGTAGTAGAGAAGCGCATGGTTTTCAAGAATCCCTGAGTCGTCACGAAACGGTTGGTGATTGGATTTATCCTTGGGAAATCTATGAATATTTCATATTAAATCAGCCCGCAGCGTTATCAGACCATTTTACTCATCGTCGATGGGCGGAGGTTGTAACTGCAATTGAGCGTCTGGGTGATGCAACTGAGGATGAGGTTAATGTCCTAAAGACAATTGGCTTGCTAAATATTATCGGTGCTCAAGGCAATTTCAAGGCGTCTAAAGAATTGATAGAGTTAAGCCTGTCAACAAAAAGAGCTGTTGAAAAGGCACTGAAAGGATTAACTCAGAAATCAGTTATTCAGTATAGGAAATTCAGTTCTGAGTATCGGGTTTGGCAAGGTAGTGACTTTGACCTAGAAGAGTATGTGAGAGAGGAGATTGGTAAATTTGGCGCGTTTAACCTAGCTGAACAACTCAATGCAAGACATACTCTGTTGCCCATCGTGGCACGGCGCTACACTATAGATAGCGGTGCACTGCGTTACTTTGTACCGGTGTTTTCCGATGCATCGAGCTATGAAAGGCTCGAGATGAAGAGCCGTGATGCGCGAATTATCTTCTATTTAGCTGAAAGCAATGATGATGCAGTACTATTCACTGAAGAAGTGATCAGCCGTTTCTCCGGATTAGACATTGTGGTTCTGTGCCAAAATGGCGATCAGTTGCGGGAGATCCTTGCGGAAACGTTGGCGTTAGAGGAGATTCAACGTAGTGCACAAGCACTACATAGCGACCCCGTGGCGATGCGTGAGTTTAGAGATCGCTATGCAGCGGCCTTAGCTAAAGAAGAGGAACAGATTTCATGCCTGATTGAGGAGCCAGCGCTTAGCCAATGGTTCTATCGGGCAACACAACTCGAAATATCAAGCAAACGAGCGCTTCAAGAAGCATTATCCTCAGTACTCGAAAAGGTGTATCAGCAAAGTCCGAAAATTTCTAATGAACTAATCAACAGAGATAAACCGTCTTCGCAAGCAAATGCAGCTAAGAACAAGCTTGTGTTAGCTATGCTGAGCAATGAAAAAGAAGAAGATCTCGGCTTTGACAAGTTTCCGCCTGAGAAGGCGATTTATCGCGCCATGTTGCGAAAGGCGAATCTTCATGTAGAAGATGAAAATGGTAAATGGTATTTCAAAGGACCTGCTTCAAGTAGAAAAGCAGATGATCCATGTAATTTCTATGGTGTGTGGACAAGAATAGATAAGTTCTTAGATACCACTGAGAAATCAGCCAAGTCGCTAATAGAACTAAATCGAGAATTATTGGCGCCACCTTATGGCATTAAAGAAGGTGTGTTACCCATTCTCTACGTAGCGGTAATCATTGCTAATCAAGATGAACTAGCAATTTATGAAAACCGTGTTTTCAAGCCGCGTTTTACAGAAGAAATGATAGAACACTTCATGAAGCGGCCTGATGAGTTTACTTTTCAACGTTTTAGAATTGCTGGGCTAAACTCATCAATATTCAAAGAGTATTCAAAAGCGCTCTTTAGAGATGGAATAACACGGGATCTGCTCGGCATTGCAAAACCAATCGCGAATTTCATTTTCGATCTGCCTGAATACACTCAAAAGACAGTGCGGGGATTATCTCGGCGGAGCCAATCCGTTAGGGATGTTTTTAAGTTGTCAAAGTCGCCGGTTACATTATTGGTTGAGGATGTTCCAAAAGCGCTTGGTTATGAGCTTGAGGAGAAGGATCATAACGAATCTTCTGTTGCAGGGTTATCCAATGCGCTTACCGAAATATTAAGAGAGCTTAAGTATTGTTTTCCTGAGCTTAAGGATGAAATGCGTAACTTGTGTGCTCAAGCATTCCATCTTGATAAGGGGGTTTCTATACAAGAGCTGAGGAAGTCGGTGTATGGTCGCTACAAGGGGTTAGAGGATTATACGATCGACCGTGATGGGCAGCGAGCTTT
>DTYX01000522.1 GCA_012961655.1 Candidatus Poribacteria bacterium | reverse complement strand
CATCGATGCTGCGGTGGATGGTGATACAGTAGTGAGCGGATTTACTATCCAAAATGGCTATGTGGATGACGGCGGAGGTATTCTTTGTTCTAACTCTTCCCCTACTATTACAAACAGTATTATCACAAATAATTTTGCTGCTTGGGCGGGCGGTGGCATTAACTGTAGTTGGGACTCATCTGCTACTATTACAAATAACACTATCATCAACAATCGATCTAATGGCCACGGCGGTGGTGGAATCTTCCTGGAAAAATCATCACCCATTATTGATAATAATAACATCACCAACAATATTGAATACAATTTTGTGGAGAAATATTCCAGATGAGCTTTATGTTGATGATACATCAGTAGTGGATATCACCTATTCGGATATCCAAGGTGGTTGGCCAGGCGAAGGCAACATTGATGCTGAGCCGTTGTTTGTTGACCCAGACAGTGGCGATTATCACCTTACTGATTACAGTCCCTGTATCGGTGCTGGAATAATGACGACTGACGTACCCACTGAGGATTTTGAGGGCGACCCAAGGCCAAATCCAACAGAATCTAATCCAGATATGGGCGCTGATGAAAATCCTTTAGCTGAACCGATTCCCTCTATCAATGGGTATGTCACAGACTGTCAAACTGGTGAACCAATTAAGTGGGCATTAGTCATTGCTCTACAAAAACCGGATAGTTCAAAGGTCAGGGTATTCACAAAGAGAGATGGCTATTATGAAATCTCCGATTTAGAGCCAGGCGAGTGTTGGTTAATATGTATCAAAAGGGGATATAAACTCCACATAGCAAAGGTTGAAGTACCTAATAGGCATGATTTTTGTGTGGAACCCAAATAGGTCTTAAAGAAAAAAGCGTTTTGATTTTATTTCAGCCGGATAATTAAACAAACAAGTTCGTTTACTGGTCTGTAGAGGCTCATCCGGCTGAAAATAATTTGGAGGTGAAGGCGATGGACAATTCAGTGAATACCCTAATTTTTACCGCAGTTATTCACAAAGAGGAAGACCTATACATTGCAGAATGTCCCGAAGTTAGAACAGTCAGTCAGGGATACACTGTCGAAGAAGCAGTTGCCAATCTCAAAGAAGCGACAGAACTTTATCTGGAGGAATTTCCCCTACCGGAAGCTTCTCAACCTTTGTTGACAACCTTTGAGGTAGCTGTCTATGCCTAAACTGCGTCGAGTGTCAGGACGAGAAGCTATTCGTGCGTTGGAACGACTAGGATTCGTACAAGTGCGGCAGCGCGGCAGTCACATCGTGCTCAAAAAGAATACACCGGAAGGCGATGTCGGCTGCACTGTGCCGCTACATCGCGAACTGGCAATTGGTACATTGCAGGGGATTCTGCGACAAGCCGGTATTACACCCGACGAGTTTATGGTGAACCTGTAACGTTTGGGCGCCGCGTGGCGCGACATCGTGAATAGACCCTTAATACCCCAAAGATGAAATTCCTTCCCGATAGATATTTGCGGATTTCTGAAGAGCCTCCAGCTCAGAATCCGTCAGCCAAAGTTCGATAATCTCTTCCACGCCATCAGCGCCCAACTTTACGGGGACGCCAATGTAGATGTCTTTGATGCCATACTGTCCGGTGAGATACGCTGAACAGGGTAAAATGCGTTTTTTGTATTTTTCCCGAACGCCATCTGATGTATTGTCCCAGCAATAGCTTGCAAAATATTATGCGTCGTCACGAACCTTTCCGTGACGGCTCCGCAGCTTCATTCATGGGGCTGTTGAAAAACTCAGAACTCAACACAAAACAGCAACTTCCATCTACCCACAGTCATTCCTGCGAAAGGGACTTTCCAAAAACTTCCCAATTTTGTGATCGGCGTATGTCCACATACGCCGATTCTTCGAGTATTGGGGCAGATGTGGACATCTGCCGCCCACATAAAAACCTTAAACTCAGGTTTTTGGAAGGTTCCTTTCGCGGGAATGATATTATGAGCGCGCCTCCGGATATGGTATTACTTTGTATCTGTGAGCAGAAGAACACCAATTACAGGAGGCGCACTGATGGAGAATAT
>DTYX01000521.1 GCA_012961655.1 Candidatus Poribacteria bacterium | reverse complement strand
GAATATAGTTATAACAATATTTACTATAATCTTCATAAGGATATGGCTCAACGCTAATCGTTGTAGCTGTTACTGCAATTTCATCTCTTTTAGTTACTTCAGTTGTAGCAGTTCCGCTTGAAGTTGTTGTAACTTCTTCTGTTGGTAGTTCAGGTTCTGTTACATCTATAGTAGTTATTGGTTTACTGTTATAAACATACTCTTCACACTCTACATAAACTTTAGGATATTCAATTTCAATATATGGCATATATCTTGTAACTAAATATAATTTAGAGTTTGTAACTCTACTATCAACTATATTTCCATCAATACTATACTCATTAACTTTAGTAACATCGATTATATAAACAGTACCATCATAGGTACTTTGGTTGGAATACGAGATTTTTTAAGAAAACGCAGCGGCGACTTAGTTTTATGCTGTGTAAGCCCCGATATTCATCGTACCTTCGACCTTATTGGCGCTTCTCAGATTTTGAGAATTTACGATACTGAGACAGATGCTTTGGAGGGAATCTAACTTGACTTTGCCGCCTAAGGTAAGGCCGAGGTTGATTACCCCTGACTTTTTTCTTCCGTTAAAGGAAAAGAATTCAGGCAAGCATTAGGGCAAGATTCATACGCATAGGAGGATAGGATTGAAAATACTTCTCGTTTACCCAGAATATCCAAACACATTCTGGAGTTTTAAGCACGCCTTAAAATTCATCTCTAAAAAGGCGCTTCACCCCCCGTTGGGTTTGTTGACTGTAGCAGCAATGCTACCAAAGGATTGGGAAAAAAATCTGGTGGATATGAATGTCACCACACTCACAGATAAAGACCTACAATGGGCTGATTCCGTTTTTATAAGCGCGATGTCGATCCAAAAAGAATCCGCAAAAAAAGTAATCAACAGGTGCAAAGAAAAGGATATTAAGATTATCGCTGGTGGTCCCCTTTTTACAGCGGAATACGAGGAGTTTCAGGACGTGGATTCTTTGGTGCTTAATGAGGCTGAAATCACGCTGCCACCATTTTTAGCGGATTTGAGGAACGGTTGCGCCAAACATATTTATACCTCTAAGGAATTTCCCGATATCGAAAAGACACCCATTCCACTCTGGGAACTAGTTAAGATGAAAAAATATGCCTCGATGAATATCCAATATTCTCGGGGCTGTCCTTTTAATTGTGAATTTTGCAATATTACAGTGCTTTTTGGGCGTAAACCGCGAACAAAAAGTAAGGAGCAAATATTAGCTGAATTAGAAAGCCTATATTCCCAAGGTTGGAGAGGCGGAGTTTTTATTGTTGATGATAATTTTATCGGAAATAGGGCAAAGTTAAAAGAAGATGTTTTGCCGGCGATAATCGATTGGATGCAGAAACGAAAATATCCTTTTGTTTTTTCTACTGAAGTCTCAATTAATCTTTCTGATGATGAACAACTTATGCAATTGATGGTTCAAGCAGGATTTAATAAAGTTTTTGTTGGCATCGAAACTCCAAATGAGGAAAGTTTGGTAGAATGCGGTAAGTTTCAGAACAAGAATCGTGATTTAATCGCTTGTGTCAAAAAAATTCAGCAGTTTGGTTTAGAGGTCACAGGGGGATTCATCGTCGGGTTTGATAGTGATAATTCTTCAATTTTTGAAAGACAAATTGAGTTTATTCAAAGAAGTGGAATTGTCACTGCTATGGTAGGGTTATTAAATGCCCCTCGCGGTACAAGACTCTACCAACGCCTTGTAAAAGAGGGTAGATTATTGGAGGAGGCTTCAGGTGACAATACAGATTTTTCAATCAACTTTATCCCTAAAATGGATTACGACATACTCATTAGGGGGTATAAAAGAATTATCAGCGGAATCTACTCATCTAAACCTTACTACGAACGGGTTAGGAGATTTCTAAGAGAATATAAGCCGTTGCAAAAAAAGGCATTTCGCTTTCATTTCAGCGACCTTTTAGCATTCTTTAAATCCATATTGTCCTTGGGTATAATAGGAAAAGAAAGATTTCATTATTGGAAACTCTTTTTTTGGACTATGTTTAGGAAGCCGCGACTATTCTCATTGGCAATGACTTTTGCGGTTTATGGTTCACATTTTCGGAAGATTTTCGCAACTTATTTGCGTGAAAAATAGAGAGTGCTTTCCGCCTTCATCATTACTGCGGCAAAAGCCATTTTGCAAGGGCTTAATCTCTTCTCATGGGGAATTTCTGGGAGATGTATAGGAGATGTAAAATTTTATTGACATTATATTGCAAGCAATGATAAAATATACTCAGTCTAAATGAAAGGAAAATAATTTGTGTCGGAAATTACAGTAACATTGCCAGATGGTTCCCAGGAACAATATCCCTCAGGTATTACTGCTTCTGAAGTTGCCTTGAACATCTCAAGGCGGTTGGCAAAAGCTGCAGTAGCGGCTAAAGTAGACGATAAGCTAGTTGACCTTAATGTGAATTTGGAGAAAGACGCAAAACTTGAAATTGTTACATTTGACAGTGAAGAAGGTAAACAAGTTTATCGTCACACGGCGTCTCATGCGATGGCGCAAGCAGTGAAGAAATTATTTCCCCAAGCGAAGTTGACTATCGGCCCGCCAATTGAATCGGGATTTTACTACGACTTCGACACTCCACGTCCGCTAGTGCCAGAGGATTTGGGAAAAATTGAAGCCGAAATGCAAAAGATTATCGACGCTGATTTACCTATCTCGCGCCATGAAGTTCCCAAAGACGAAGCCATCAAAATCTTTGAGGAGCGCGGGGAAGATTATAAAGTCGAAATGCTTCACGAAATGCCCGATGAAACGGTGTCTCTATATCAACAGGATGATTTCATTGACCTTTGTTTAGGACCGCATCTCCCTAGCACTGGCAAGTTGAAGGCTTACAAACTCCTCAGCATTGCTGGGGCATACTGGCGCGGCGATGAAAATCGTCAGATGCTTCAGCGCATCTACGGAATAGCTTACGATAATAAGGCAGACCTTGAAACCCACCTGAAACGCATACAAGAGGCGGAAAAACGAGACCATCGTAGGCTGGGACGGGAGTTGGACTTTTTCAGCCTCCATGAGGAGAGCGCCGGCCCTGGGTTGATTTACTGGCATCCCAAGGGAGCTATTGTACGACGCATCGTTGAAGATTTCTGGAAGGATGAACATCTAAAACGCGGATATCAACTCGTTATGACTCCACATATCGCCAAGTCCGATTTGTGGCGCACTTCGGGACATTACGATTTCTACCGCGAAAATATGTACACACTGAATATAGATACTCAAGAATACGTCCTGAAGCCGATGAACTGTCCTGGGCACATTTTAATTTATAAAACCAAAACTCATAGCTATCGCGAACTCCCAATTCGCTACGCTGAGCTTGGAACGGTATATCGGTATGAACGTACTGGGGTGTTACACGGGATGTTTCGCGTGAGGGGATTCACTCAGGATGATGCCCATATCTTCTGCACTCCTGAACAACTACCTGCTGAAATTATTGGTGTTATCGACCTGATGGATTACATGCTGAGAAGCTTCGGTTATGAGAGATATGAAGTGGAATTAAGCGTGCGCGACCCTGAGAATAAAGATAAGTATATGGGAAGCGACGAAGAGTGGGAACGAGCGGAAAACACGCTCATTGGCGCTCTGAACCAACGTGGTTTATCATACAAGCGGATGGAAGGCGAAGCTGTGTTTTATGGGCCAAAGATTGATGTAAAATTGGCAGATGCTCTGGGACGCTCCTGGCAAGGGCCGACAATACAATTTGATTTCAACCTTCCCAGTCGGTTTGACGTCAATTACGTAGGCTCTGATGGAAACGAACACCAAGTCGTTATGGTGCATCGCACCGTTCTGGGAGCGATGGGACGATTCATCGGCGGACTTATAGAATTCTACAATGGCGCTTTACCCCTCTGGCTTTCGCCCGTTCAGGCAAGAATCCTCAGCATTACCGACGAACAAATCGAGTATGCTAAACAAGTAGAAAGTCAGTTGAAAGAAGCCGGATTGAGAGTTGAAGCGGATATCCGCAACGAAAAACTCGGTTTTAAAATTCGGGAAGCGCAATTGGAGAAGATTCCATATATGCTGGTAGTTGGCAATCGCGAAGCAGCCGCAGGACAGGTAGCGGTACGCTTACGCAGTGGTGAAGATTTAGGGCCAATGGATGTAGCAAGAACAGCTGTTAGACTTGGAGCAAAAACTGTAACCATTGTTTACAGAAGATAATAGCTCAAGACCATACACGATACATTATAAGTATGGCTATCTACACAACTCCTAAAGCAAAAAAGATAGTATAATTTGTAAAAAAGAAGATATGGAAGAGCGTTT
>DTYX01000520.1 GCA_012961655.1 Candidatus Poribacteria bacterium | reverse complement strand
TTAAGAGTAAATGATTTTTGTTCGAGCATAAAATAAATGATAACATATCGTGTGTAGGTTTGTCAAGGTTTTTTATGAACTCTCTCAAAAATTTTATTTGCTCTAGGATGGCTTCAAGATTAAAGCCAGTCCATGATTTGTATAGGACAGGATTAAGTGCGGGAACCGATATGTGCAACTTATCTAATATGGGACTAATTTCACTCCACTCAGAATATTCAAGACCAAGACCTGAAGTGGTAAATCCAACCTTGAATCCTACTGATCGAAAGAGCGAAGCGACCCAGATAACATCACCAATATTGGGAGGGTCTCCTCCAGCGATAGTCAAAGAATTAAAACCATAGGTCTTAAGAGAGGAGAGGATTGCAGCTAGCCTCTGTTGGTTAATCCGTTCTTCACCATTCAGTCCTTCTCTGTGGCAGAATGGGCAATGCGCTATACAAGAACCGCTCGTGACGTACCTTACAGTAGGAAGGGGTACAAGTTCAGATACCATCGGAACTAATCCTCCTTATTTGCTTTTATGGTTAAGCTTGGTTTGGACGTATTATCCTTTTGCATCGCATGCGCTGGTGCCTAATTCTTAACAGCGTCTCTTTCTTTACTTATTGAACATTAAATACCACAAGGCAATCAAACTAGCTACAGCACCACCAATCGTCAATATAGTTACAATAGTACGCCATCGCCTGTTGTCCACCAAGAGATAAACAAAAAATAGAATACAGGCAAAAAGGATGAATGATGAGGCCATTATCAAAGGATTCCGATTTCTAATCCACTCGGCCCATGGCGAAAGAAAGAGTACACTAAGAATGCCTGTGTATGGTAGTAAAGACCAAAGTTTTTTCTTCGTTTTTTTGAGAAGCCGGCGGCTAGTCTCAATCTCAGTTATTAGACTCTTAGGTGGAGGTTGGTCTTCTTTTTTGAAGGTGGAATCAAGTAGATGGGTAGCCGAATCCTGCGCAATTTTTACTGTCCAGGCATGGATTGTTTGTAACGCAAGAGCGGTAGTAAAGGTACAGTTTTCCTTTCTTCGGTAGTTGGGAATCGACCAGCCTAAATTTCTGAATGTGTCTCGCAATCGTCGAAGGAAGGTTGCACATATCGCACTGGTAGAATCCAAACCCAAACCTATCAAGGGAATCAGAAGAATAGGTATAAAGTAGAAATAGGTCTTTTGAACTCCGTACTTAGTATGGCCTTCAACGACGAACGAGTTATTGTCCCAGAAGCTTCTTGACTTTGATGCATCCGCTAAAATCTCTCCGAGGAGGTCGAACAGTCTCTCAACATTGGGCAAAGATTCAGGTTGGTGTTGTGCAAGTGCTGTATAGGCCCACAGAGTAGATATCCAATCTAAAATGCCATTATTATGTGATTGACCTGTAGGAACAGACGAAAATAGGGTGATATCATCGTAGTCAAATTTACAATTTTCAATGAATCTCAAAGATTTGGCAATTGCCAAATCGATTTTAGGTTTATAGACATCATCAATAGCAAGCACAGAGGCTCTCTTGCGAGCGGAACTTAAAGCTTTGATTGAAAGACAAGTCAGGTATGTCGTTGGAATGCAATCTTTGTACTTTTGATAAGGAAATCCACCTGTATTCTCTTCCTGTTGAGAAATGAGCCAATCTATGGCTGGTTGGATAATCTGACCCTCCTTGTCCTCAAAGCCTGTTTCAATAAGGCTCCATAAGGCATAGGCAGTTGACCATACAGAAGGCGTTTCGGTAATACACCAAGCCATTGAGTCTTCTGGCTGCTTTGTTTGATCAAAAAGTCCACCCTGGAAATCGGACTCATCGGGATGCCAAGAGTCCCGAAAAAGAATGACAGCATCTTGAAGGACTTTTTTATCTTCATCGGAAAGCAGTCCGCATCGCGAAAGACTTAGTAAGGACGTTGCTTGAACAGTTGTTCTGAATCTCTTTGGATTATTCGGGTATGCGAAAGGAAGAGCACGGTGGGTCCTTAATTCCTGCCACAGAGGGTCAAGGATTTCCTCCAAGCCGTGTCCAGTAACTATTTGAACTACTCGGTTGAACGACGCTTTATAGTTAGACATATCAATCAACCTAGCCATTTTTTTCCTCAGGATAAACTCAGGGACACGTCGGCGCTTTCAAAGATTTTTACCAACTGTTTGCTTCTAATATCTATCTCGTAGGTGCAGTATAATCGCCAAAGCGCCTGCCACAGGGGGTCTGAGGGCGGGAGATACTTCACCGTTAGACCTATCTTTCTGGCTTCTTCGTAGTCGATGACGTATCCGTGGGAAAGGTACTTCTTGACGTTAGCCAGTTCCTCCGCTATCCTTTCGGCTTTTTCCTCGTCGCATACGCACATATATCTTTGCAGCCACTTCTTCGCGAAGCTTTTTGCCCGCTCAACCGCCTTGTTGCAGAAGTCTATGAGCGCGGGGTCAAGCTGTTGAAGCAGTGGGAAATAGACGGTGAGAGCCTCCCCTCCTCGTCAACC
>DTYX01000519.1 GCA_012961655.1 Candidatus Poribacteria bacterium | reverse complement strand
ATGGGGCTTTCAGTAAGAGAAATTCGTCTTTTAGCGGTTGATGGTTTGATGGCGATTTCCAGAGCGCTATCCGAACCGCCGACAATAACTGGCGAATTTTATGACAACGAGACTATCTCTCAACTGCCAAATTACAACGAAGAGGTCAATATAGCGTGATGCGTAATACGTAATGCGTAATTCGTATGGAGAAAAATATGAATTCAGAAAGAATGAAGAAGATTTTGGGCGCATCGCTCGGTGAATGCGCTCACGTGGCTGGCACCACCGCCTTTCTTAATCTTGCCAAACAACAGGGATATAAAACGATTTTCCTTGGGCCAGCCATTCCTATCAATAGTCTGGTCAACGCCATCAAAAGGGAAAATCCCGATATAGTGGCGGTAAGTTACAGGTTAACGCCGGCTACGGCAAAACCACTGCTTAAACGATTTATAAACACTATCAAGAAGGCAAATTTACACAAAGGGCGAAAATACATATTCGGAGGTACCGAACCGGTCGCTGATATAGCTAAACAATTGAAATTTTTCAACGCTATATTTGGCGGGAAAGATTCGACCGACGATGTCATCGCTTTTTTACAAGGGAGGAAGCCCAAAAGCGAGTTGGAAGCGGATTATCCTCAAAGATTGGTCGAACGCATCGAAAAAAGGAAACCGTTTCCGATAATCAGACATCACTTCGGATTACCCACCGTCGAAGCCACCATCAAAGGCGTAAGAGAGATAGCCGAAGCACGAGTATTAGATATCATATCGCTGGGGTCTGACCAAGACGCGCAGGAGAATTTTTTCCATCCAGAACGTCAAGATGAAAGTCGCAGAGGCGCAGGCGGCGTACCTGTGCGAACAGAAGACGATTTTTGGGCTATCTACTCCGCTTCACGATGCGGCAACTATCCGTTAATGCGCTGCTATGCTGGAACGGATGATTTAATCAAGCTGGCGGAAATGTATGTGAAAACGATAAATCTCTGCTTCGGCGCTATCCCAATATTTTGGTTTAATGTTTTGGATAACAGAGGTCCGATGGCTCTGGAAGAATCCATCCGCGTGCATCAGGAAACTATCAGATGGCATGCCGAGCGGGATATCCCGGTCGAGGTCAATGAACCGCACCAGTGGTCATTGCGCGGCGCGCCGGACCAGATATACGTGGCAACGGCTTATCTCAGCGCATACATCGCTAAAAAACTAAGCGTCAAAGATTATATCGCTCAATACATGTTCAATACCCCGGCGGGCGTCTCCTTTAAGATGGACTTGGCAAAGATGCTGGCGTGCATCGATTTAGTAGAGGAACTCCAGAACGAAGATTTTATAGTGCATAGGGAAACCAGAGCGGGATTGCTGAGTTATCCTGTGGATGTGGATATGGCAAAGGGGCAGTTGGCGTCTTCGGTGATGCTGCAAATGGCGTTGAAGCCGCAAATTCTGCACGTAGTCGCCTATTGCGAAGCTGACCACGCCGCTTTCCCTTCCGATATTATCGAAAGTTGTAAAATCGCCCGCAAAGTCGTCGAAAACGCCATCTACGGCATGCCCGACATGACCGTTGACCCAGAGGTTTTAAAAAGGAAGGAGGAATTAAAAAAGGGAGCAAAACTGCTCATAGAAGCGATTCGCAACTTGGATTCAGATACATCGGGCGACCCTCTGCTTGACCCGAAAAATCTGGCTAATGCGGTGCGCATGGGGTTTTTGGACGCGCCTGAACTCACCCCTACGGAAAACTCCAAAGGGGCGATTGTAACGAGCATAATAGATGGCGCCTGCTATGCCGTAAATCCCGAAACCGAAGAAATTATAAGCGAAGAAGAACGACTCGACACTCTTCAAGGAACATAGAACGGAAAACGGCAATATAGAGCCGCTGATTTACAGACCGCGCTGATTTAAACTTATAAAAATCAGTGACAAATCGACCACCCGCATAGTCTTACACATTACGCATTACGCATTTCAGGAGGTTAGAATTAAAAATGGACTTAAAGAAGCTTGCAAAATCCCTTTCATATCCATTGCTCCAGGGAATCAGATACGCTTACGGCGCTATACCTGTTCAGATACGTCATGGAAAGACTTTTCGTCAAATGTACGCTTTCCTCCAGGAATCGCAGTGGTGGAGCAGGAAAGAACTCGAAGAATACCAGATGCAAAAGTTGGAAAAGTTGTTGAAGCATGCTTATGAAAACGTGCCTTATTACCGTCGAGTTTTTGATGAACGAGGATTAAAACCGAAAGATATTCAAAGCCTCGACGATTTTTCAAAACTTCCGTTCACAACGAAAGAAGATATAAAGAAGCATGGAACTGAAATGCTCGCAAAAAATTTTGATGTCAATAAATTAGTACCCACTCGAACTGGGGGAAGCACCGGCTCTCCCGTAGATTTTTATATCACAAGGTCAACATTAGATATTGAAAAAGCTCTTTTTTGGAGATATTGGGGTTGGCACGGATACTATTTTGGCGACAAACTCGCAGTGCTGCGGGGAAGCTATGAGAGAATCCCCAACTACTATTATAATCCGATTAGTAGACATTTAATACTCTCCGCTTCTGATTTAACGAGGGAAAAATTTCTTTTGTACCTTAAGATAATTAATAGGATTAAACCAGAAGCAATTCAAGGCTATCCTTCGCTCATTTACCTGTTTGCCAAATGTTTATTGGAGGAAAAATCCCCCTGTGTCCCCCTTTTTCAAAGGGGGAATAAATGCGAATTCCCCTTTTTAAAGGTGATTTTCATCTCCTTCGAGAAGTCGTATCCTTATCAAATAGAGATGATAAAACAGGTATTCAAGACAAAGGTTATAGAACATTACGGACACCAGGAATGCATAGCTTTGTTCACGAAATGCGAGGAAGACGACCATTTTCACGTTGTTCCAGAGCGCGGTTACACCGAATTTGTCGATGTTAATGGCGAAAACGTCCCAATTACGACGGATGCGATGGCGGAAGTCGTAAGCACGGGACTTCACGAATACGCCTTTCCTCTAATCAGGTATAGGACTAATGATTGGGTCGCTTTGACAGAGAATACCGATTGTAAGTGTGGAAGGAAGTTCCCAAATTGCGTAAAGCGGGTTGATGGTAGGTCGGGCGATATAATCAAAACTGTGTCGGGGAAATACATTATGCCGACCCATTTAGAATTTGCAATCCGATATTTCAAACACTTTAAAGATATTCAAATTATTCAGAACGATTTGACGAATTTAGAGATACACATCGTACCTGATGAAGGCTATCAGCATGAAGAAGGCGAAAGGTTCAAGGAGGCGGTTTTAAATAGAATTCAGGATGAGATGAATGCGGAATTGAAATTGGTCGAGGATATCCAACGTCCTGAAAATCAAAAACGAAGGTTCGTGATTTCCCACGTGCCCATGTAACATTCTGCTATTTTGACTTTTTGTATTTCTCGTGAGCGTTTTCCCTATAAGCTCAAGGAAGGAAAGGATGAAAAGGAAGGAATAATAAAAATGATAAGTTTCCTTCCTTTCCTTCCATCCTTCCAT
>DTYX01000518.1 GCA_012961655.1 Candidatus Poribacteria bacterium | reverse complement strand
CATATTATGTTTCCATCTTATGTCGTTTGGTTCCCACAATAATTCAAAATTGAGCTTTGTATATTGGGGTGAATAAAAGAGGAATTTGTTCTCTTCCCTCACAACGATTCCGGTAATATTTTTCGGTCTTTCGGCTAAGATTCTTTCGTCAATGTGATGGATTCTGTAAAAAGGAGCGGCGGATGAAATGGTAATAAATCTATCCACATAATTCAGGTATTGATTGATGCTCATTCCCAAAACATTGGCTAAAATCATCCGACCGACTACTTTGCGATTAATGGGATTCTTCATATCAGTCGGCTTCTAAGCAGTAGGATTTCTGTCAATTTCGATAATCCCATGCTGCATTTTACCAAAATGTTGTCGCAACTTTGCGACAATTATCTCCCGCAACTCCCCTTCTGACATGTTCAACGCGGGCGAATATTTGCGAAGGAGTTCCTCAAATGCTTTATTGGAGTTCAATATTTCCACGTGATTGTTTATTGCAAGTAATGATTCGGGTACGAACTTAAAAATATTTCGAAAGTTTTTCTCGCTTTGCCGCAGCGCCTCTTCAGCATCGGCTAATCTTTTTTCGGTTGCCAACTGTTCAACCACCTGTTCCACGACTGTGGGCAAAAGGTCAAGGAAACCAATGTCCTTCACCAGGTAGTCCCGGGCGCCGAGTTTCATCATTTCCACCGCCGTCCGTTCGTCGCCATAGCCGGTCATAATGATGAAGGGAACGCTACACTGCTGTTCGGCGAGTGTTTCGAGGAGTTGTTTGCCTGTCATGTCCGGCAGGCGATAGTCCAACAGCATCAGTGTGGTCGTTGGGTTGTCAACTACCCAGGCGATGGCTTCCGTCCCATTCGAAACGCCTTCTGTATGAAAACCCGCGCGTCTGAGGTTTCTTTGGATTAGACGCAATGAGCCCGCATCGTCCTCCACAACGAGAATTGTGTAAGGTAAGCGCGTTTCGTTTTCTACCTTGTTGTCATTACTGCCTTTTTCCTTCATGCTATATCCCTCCTTCATTTCTCCATTCTCCATCAATCTTTGGCACTTCCACCACCATGAGAAAGAGCCCCAATTGTCTTATAGCCTCAATGAACTTGTCGTAATCAACGGGCTTGACGATGTAATTACTGCAGCCCAGACTGTGACAGCGCTCAACCTCCCGTGGGTCGTCTGTGGTGGTAATCATAATCACTGGAATTTTACGTAGTTCTGCATCCTGCTTAATCTGCTGCAAGACTTCCACGCCATCAACCTTAGGCATACGGATATCCAACAGCAAAATGTAGGCGGTACCTTTCTCATGCTTAGGTCCCTCGCCCCTCTGGAACAGGAAATCCAGAGTTTCCCGACCGTCCTTGAAGTGCAGGATTTGGTTGACGATGTCCGCGCGATTCAGATTTCTCGTTATCAGGGACGCATGTCCCGCATCATTCTCCGCGAGGATTATAACTACTTCTTTTTCCGCCATTTTATGCTCCTTATATTCTGGCCCTTCGGTTCGCAGTAGTTTTTCGTCGAGATGTGAATCTCGACCTACAAGATGTCACGATTTATTTCACAGAACACTACTGCACCTTTGCGCTTAAGCAGGCGTCCCCGCCTGCGGTATCTATCGTGGCGCGGACGCCACTTAGAGCGGCGACAAGTTACTAAACAAACGTAGCGGCGTGCCTCAGTGCCGCCATTTGTCGCCCGTAGCGT
>DTYX01000517.1 GCA_012961655.1 Candidatus Poribacteria bacterium | reverse complement strand
CCGGATTGACATCAACGCCTATGGCGCCTGCCGAGAAAGAAACTACTTGACAAGGCACAAACTCGTCAAATGTGATATGGACACGATAGACGTTGTCCAGTCCACGTATCAATTCAATTGAGTAAATTCCGCCATCCTCAAGGTGTTCCCTCAGACGCTCTCGACGACGAACATCAAGGAATAGTTTCCCAGTAACTCGTGGCGCCGTTTTTGGACTTTCTACCTTATGTGAGATAGCAACAGACAAGGAAAAACCCTCTGGAACTATCTCTATTTTTGTATTGAGATTACCGCCTTCTTTACTCTTATCGCCCCTTGAGTAAAGTTTATTGTTTCGCAGGTTTTTCCAGTCGGCGTTTGATAATTTACCATTAACTCTTTTTTCAAAGTTTTCCCTACCACCGAATATCACTTTTGGAATTGTAGAGTTTTCTATGTGCTGTTCCAATATAAGAAGTTCCTGTTGAAGTTGCTCTATCTTAGCTGAAATACTTTCTCGTTTGTCTTCGTTAGAGATAGAGTCAAGCTTTTTCCGTAACCCTTTTATGGCACGTTCCTTTTCATCCTTATGCTGTTTGACTAATTCCTTTTGCGAACTGATTATACTCCTCGCCTGCATGACTGCGTCTTTAGCATATCGGGAATTGATATTGAACATACTTGCAACTAACTTTTCTACATCGCCAAAAAGACAAGGAGACAGGGCAAGCCCTTTCTCCTGGCTTTGCCTGTGTCTTTTAGAAATCCCATCAAGCAGACGGTTGAATGCAATCCGTACCGCGCACTGAAAAAGTCGCATTTCGTCATCGACATCTTTTTTATCA
The DNA here is from genome assembly GCA_012961655.1 of Candidatus Poribacteria bacterium. GTDB lineage: Bacteria > Poribacteria > WGA-4E > DTYX01 > DTYX01 > DTYX01. Next base: position 2,916 of record DTYX01000517.1, on the reverse strand, counting down.
TCTTCTGATATAATCCATTCGCCTACGATAGTTGTCGTTAGCGTGTTTTCGGATCTTGGCATTATTCTATACATTTTTCCTCCTCCAAGAGAGTGGCGACTTTTTTAGCCACCCTACCACCACGGCACCCATAGATTCGGGCTGAAAAGGAACTTACGATAGCAATTAGGTCATTTACTAATTCCTGATTTAAATCCTCGGACTCTTGTTGATTGATAATTTCGATTGTAACACCATTGTCCAGGCAATAGCGTTGGAGGAACTCATATCCAAAGCGTGCTAATCTGTCCTGAAATTCGACAACAATGATATCCACTTTTCCCTTTTTAACAGCGGTCAAAAGTTTCATTAAACCTCGACGATTCGCATTTAAACCACTAGCGATGTCGGAATAAACCCCTACAACAGCATACCCTTTCTCTATACAGTAATTGACCACACGGGTTCTTTGCCGTTCTAAATTTCCCGCTTCCTCTTGTTTTTTGGTACTCACCCGCGCATAAACACAAGCTCTCGTCCCGACTTGTCGGGATGTCTCCTTTCCTAAAAGACGGTTGATTTCGCTTTCAGGAAAGCGACGTCTCCCCCCGACGGTACGAGTATAGCCAATCTTTCCCTCGTTTGCCCACTTTCTGAGGGTTGTATGATGGACTCCTAAACGTTTCGCGGCTTCTGAAATTGGAAAATATCGTTCTGGCATAATATCACCTTCGTATGACATTTTTCCCAAATATTATACAAAATATTGCCCAAAAAGCAAGAGAAAATCACAGAAAAACTAAATTAATTTTGAAGCAGCTTCAACCTCCTCGACTGGGAGCTCTCTATTGTCTTTTGGTTACTGAAAAGCCTTAAATAGTATACCATATCCCTTATCCTTCTTCAACGGCCCATAACTTGACAATGCAGTACTGCACTGTCAAATTTCGCCTGTCATCATTTCGACTTCGCTCAGTGCAAGCTCTAAACGCAATGAAGCATCGCAAAAGAGATTCATTTACCCAACAATTCAGCCACCCAATCTATTCCTAATTCCGCCAGTTTCTCGTTAGTAGGCATACCAGTCTCTTCATCCCATCCCATTATTTTATAATACGTATGAATGGCTTTTTCCATGTCATCTTTACCGATGGCTACGCCTTTCAGTGGACCGCCAGCGAAGGGTTGATGGATTCTATCCGGTAAGCGGTCATCTGCGGCGGATAATCCATGTATCATATTGAACGCTTTAGCCAGAGTAGTTGCTCGTTCTCCGACTCTCATGCACTCCAATACACTGGTGTTCCACCCAGTCACAGATTCGACTATTTCGGTTATCTGCTTATGGTCATATGGCAGAAATCCGCATATCACCATACAATCGATAAACGTGCGCCAGGAATGCAGGTCCTTGAACATCGCCACTTTACGTGGGCCGAGGTCATTTGCTGGCAAAGGTTCAAGGAAGCCCAGCGTCTTGATGGCTTCCAAAGCTGGCCCGGGTTCAGCAAAGGCGGTATCGTGCAAGCCGGCGCCGTGGTCGGCGCCGTGGCAGACGACGGCGTACCCCAGTCCCAGTCCGAATTTCAAACGCGCTTCGTGCATGCCTAAATCGACGCCTTTGACTTGCATCGCAAATCGTTCGGAACCGCCGCCTATTTTTTCGGCGGCGCGCATAGTTCCTTCCGCAAGCAGGTCACCGATGTCTTCCCGTTTGGCGATCTTTTCTATCATTGTCAGCATCGCTTCCGCATTGCCGAAGGTTAATTCAATCCCACCCGTGTCCTCTTTAGTCAGCAATCCGTTCTCGAAACATTCCATCGCAAAAGCAATCGTGCTGCCGGTAGAAATCGTATCCAGCGAATACGCGCCGCACAAGTGATGTCCCTTAGAGATAGCTTTCAAATCATCGACACCGCAGTTCGTCCCAAGAGCCGCCAGCGTTTCATATTCAGGACCGCCATAATCAGGGTCAACGGAATACGGCTCTTCGACTTTGACCACTTTTTTACAACGGATGGGACAAGCGTAACATCCCTCCATGCCGATGCGAATGGTATCGCGCACGGTGTTAGCACTGATGTCTCCGGCTTTCTCAAATATGCCGTCGCGCCAATTGCGGGTGGGAATATTGCCCGTTAAGGTAGATTTATCCATATTGGCGCCGGTGCCGAATTGATGCAGGTTTTTGGATTCCACTTGATAGTTTTGAGCCAACCATCTGTTGATATTCCGTAAGGCTTCCGCGTCATACAATCCAGGAGATTGAGTTCCTCTGACGGCAATTGCCTTTAGGTTCTTTGAACCCATGACTGCGCCCATACCCGTTCGTCCAGCGGCGTCCTTGAGGTCGTTGATAATGCAAGCAAAGCGCACCAGATTTTCGCCGCCAGGGCCAATCTGCGCCACGCGAATGTTTTTGTCATCAAGTTCTGACCTAATCATCTCCTGGCATTCTTTGGTCGGCTGCCCCCACAGGTGCTTTGCGGATTTAATCTCCGCCTCGCCGTCGTGAACCCACAGATAGACCGGTTGTTCCGCTTTGCCTTCAACGATAATCGCGTCAAATCCCGCCCTTTTGAGTTCCGCTCCCCAAAAGCCGCCGACTTCCGCTTTGCCAAACCCCCCGCTTAGCGGAGATTTAGCGCCAACGGCGTTGCGTCCGCTTCCAGCCAATGGCACGCCGGTTACAGGACCTAAAGCAAAAATCAATCTGTTTTCGGGCGATAAAGGTTCAACTTCAGGAGGCACTTCCTTTAACAAGTAGTAAGCGATTAGACTCACACCGCCGAAGTACCTGCGATAAAAAAGCTCATCTTGTTCCTCTTGGGAAATTGTTCCATCTGAGAGATTTACTCGTAAAATCTTTCCAGTATATCCGTTACTCATTTGTCATCTCCTTAAAATATTAAAATATCTATTTCACCACGGCCATCT
>DTYX01000516.1 GCA_012961655.1 Candidatus Poribacteria bacterium | reverse complement strand
TAAAAGTTTAAAGAAATTTCTGAAAGTTGCTCACTTAAAATTCGAAAAATGATGCTACACTTTTTCCTGACCGCGATGGCGTAGGAACCAGACATTGGAGTGTCTGGGTAATGGGGTATTGGGGTAACCCCAACACTCCATTACCCCAATACCCCAATATCTGCAACACCCCAGAGCCAAGCAATGCTCTTTCTTGAAAAGTTCAAAAACTTAATTGGAACTTATGATTTTTCTTCAGATGGTCTTATATCCTCCAAAACCACCCACTTTCTTACTGTAACGTAAAACCCGCCATCAAGCCTGTTTTCAAAATGCAGTTCAAAGTAATTGACAACACGAGATATTATCCTGTATAATTATCAAGACGAAATTAAGGTTATTAAATTTATCGTTGTCAAATCAAATACACCTACGGTTTGCTCATTTTGATAGGCGGTTTGTTAATGCTATTTTCTTTTGAGTAAGGATAATTGACGGAGGTGATATATCATGTCCCAAGAGGTCAAAAATGAGCCGTTGGCGGCGCCCACGGTTCCTTCGCTTGCGAAGAAGATGACCTATGAAGAGTTCCTCGCATGGCTGGATGAGGATATTCATGCGGAGTGGGTCAACGGAGAGGTGGTTTTCATGAGTCCAATATCCGGTGAACATCAAGACGTGGGAGGCTTTCTCCTTGCGCTGATTTGGCACTTTGTGGAAGCACATCAGTTGGGAGTGATACGCTATGACCCTTTTCAAATGAAGACAGGGCCTGACTTGCCTGGGAGAGCGCCAGACATCCTGTTCGTCGCAAACGAAAATCTTTCCCGCCTTAAGAGGACGCATCTTGAAGGCCCCGCTGACCTCGTGGTGGAAATCATTAGTCCTGACAGCCGCGGGCGCGACCGAGGGGATAAGTTCTACGAGTATGAACAGGGCGGTGTCCGAGAATATTGGTTGATTGACCCCCTGCGCAAGCAAGCGGAATTCTATCGACTTGGTGAGGATGGAATTTATCGCTTTGTGCCGATAGGCGATGACGGAATATTTCGCAGTTCCGTGCTTGAAGGATTGTGGCTGAAAGTTGACTGGCTATGGCAGACGCCTCTTCCACTGAGCGTTCTGAGGGAATGGAAGTTGGTATGAAAGATAGAGATATGAACATCATAGAACTTCGTGGCATTACCAAACGTTTTGGCAGTGTCACAGCCAATGACAACATCGACTTCACTTTAAAACACGGCGAAATTCATGCGCTCCTCGGGGAAAACGGCGCTGGCAAATCCACTTTGATGAATATCTTATCAGGCAGGTATCGACCTGACAGCGGGAAAATATTCCTCAAGGGGAAAGAGGTAAATTTCAAGTCGCCTAAGGATGCCATCAACGCGGGAATCGGGATGATTCACCAACATTTCATGCTGGTTTCCGCGCACACCGTTCCGGACAACATCATTTTGGGAAAGCGGTCGCCGCTTGTTTTAAACAGAAAAAAATTGGCAAAAGAGATAGCGGACTTTTGTGAGCGACATCGGTTTTCCCTGAATTTAACAGCGCGAATCTGGCAGCTTTCTGTTGGCGAACAGCAGCGAGTGGAAATTGTCAAGACACTGTATCAGGGCGCGAAAATTTTAATCTTAGATGAACCGACGGCAGTGTTGACACCTCAGGAATCGGCGGACTTATTTGAAATCCTCAAGGCGATGAAGGCTGAAGGATATTCGATTATTTTTATCTCGCATAAGCTCGGTGAAGTGCTCTCAATTTCAGACCGGATAACAGTTCTCAGAAAGGGCAAAGTCGTCGGCACGATAACTAACAAAGGCATTCAAAGGCAAGATTTAGTAAAATTGATGGTCGGAAGGGAGATATTGGAATTCGGAATTAAGAGAAATTATCTTTCTCCTTCTGTCTTCCAAATGGGGGCTGGGGAGATTACGAGCAAAAAAGAGATATTAAAATTAGAAAACGTTACCGCGAAAAACGATAGACAACTGGTAGCGCTAAATGGATTATCTTTAACCCTGCATGCGGGGGAGATTTTGGGCATTGCCGGCGTGGCTGGCAACGGTCAATCTGAATTAGCGGAGGTTATTGCCGGGCTTAGAAAAATCGAATTAGGTTCTATTTACATTGACAGCGAGGACATACGAGGTAAAAAGATAAAAGAGATTATCGATTTAGGCGTCGCTTACATCCATGAAAATCGAACCGGGACCGCGTCAGCACTGGGTTCCAGCGTAATTGACAATATTCTGCTGAAATGTTACGATACCTTCTCCTTTTTCAATAAAGCTGAAATCAAAAAATACTCGGAGGACCTGATGCGAAGATACGATGTCGTATATTCCAATCTTTCAGAACCTGTGAAATATCTCTCCGGCGGAAATCTTCAGAAACTGATTTTAGCGCGGGAACTGAGGGAAATTCCCAAACTGTTAATCGCCTCGTACCCAACAAGGGGTCTGGATGTAGGCGCGGCTGAATTTGTGAGAAAAAGGTTGTTGGATTGTAAAAACAGCGGTACGGCTGTCCTGCTGATTTCTGAGGATTTGGACGAGTTGATATCTATATCGGACAGAATCGCCGTCATCTATGAAGGCAAGCTGACTTTTATGGAGACGAGGGATATCGACGAAATTGGATTAGCAATGGCGGGCGTATAAGATACTCCAGACCGTTTGTAGCATGACGGCAATGAATTGCCTTACTACGAACCCGGATATTGATAAAAATTACGTAAATGAAACTCGAAATTAGAGAACAAGCGCCTAAATACATTGAGATACTTGCGCCTATTGTCGCTGTCCTATTTTCTTTCATTTTGGGTTCAATTTTGATATTATCAATCGGCGAGAATCCGATAGCGACTTACAGCAAACTGTTGTTTGGCGCTTTCAAAAGTAGTTACAGCGTTTCTGAAGTTGTCCTAAAAACTACGCCATTGCTTCTGTGTGGATTAGCCGTAATGTCCGCTTTGAAGGTCAAATTTTGGAACATAGGCGTCGAAGGTCAACTCTGCATGGGCGCTTGGGCGGCGGGGGGAGTTGCCCTTTCGCTTGGACATCTTCCGGCTGTGGTTTTGCTGCCTTTGTTGATATTCGTCGGCTTCGTCACTGGAACTCTTTGGGGGCTTATTCCGACAGTTTTAAAAGTTGGATTGAAAGTCAACGAAATTATAACAACTTTGCTGATGAATTACATCGCCGCTCTCTGGTTGAATTATCACGTCTACGGTTCATGGAAGGGGCGCGACGGTTTTCCTTACACAGAGGTATTCAGCGCATCCGCTTCCCTTCCCAATCTATTAGGGCAACGAGCGCACATCGGCATATTTTTCGGCATCATCATCGCGATAACGTTTCAATTTCTCTTTGAATACACTAAATTCGGATATAAGATACGAATAACAGGTGAAAATCCCAAAGCCGCCAGATATGCCGGCATGAATGTTGGTTTTATTACCATTGTCGTCATGTCGTTAAGCGGCGGGATTGCTGGGTTGGCTGGAATGGTCGAGGTTACCGGCATTCACCACCGCCTTCATCCTAACATATTGTTGGGTTACGGATATACTGGGATTATCATCGCCTGGTTGAGCAAAAACAACCCGCTTGCGGTGATTTTGGTATCGGCTCTATTTGGAATACTGACTGTCGGCGGGGATATAATTCAAATTCATCAGATTCCCTCGGCGATTGTGAAAATATTGCAGGGGTTGATATTCTTCTCCGTGTTAGCGTCTGATACTGTGATGAGATACAGAGTGAAACGTGAAAATTGCTTCTCTGAGGGGTAGGCTGAATGAGCATGTTAGCATTTTTTGATAAGGAGTGAAACTTTATGAATAGAAGTTGCTCCGCCATAGACATGGGGGCTAAAATACAAGAAAGATTGAACCTTTTGAGGAATGTTGAGAAACCGAGGCATATTTATAAGTGTATCTGTTTTGCGATAACAAGGAAATGCCCGCTTGAATGCAGGCGTTGTTTTTTCTGTGGCAGCAAGGATGGAGAGAGTATAGATATTGCAGATGCACGGACAATTATAGCAAATTTGCCAGATGATTTAGAAGTGATAGCGATTACTGGAGGTGAGCCCTTTGCAAATGTGGGATTGCTTTTTGATGTGCTCAGAGAAATTAAAAATAGAGATTTTCGCGAACTGAGCCAGATTGATATCCTTACGACGGGAATTTGGGCTACAGATAGAAAATATGTGCGAGAAACTATCAAGAAAGTAATCGATTTAGGTGTGAATATGTTTGCTGTTGGGGCCTTTGACAAATGGCATTATGAGGCGGGGCTAAAAAAGGAACTACCAGAATTATTGGTAAAGACCTTAAAGGAAGATTTCGGAGCAATTGAGCCAAATTTCAAGCAAAATAAGAACAACGAAGAGATTCTCAGAGAAGTGTATAGCCACAACTTATATGTAAGGCCGATGGCAAATAACACCGCTATTCTAGCTGGCAGAGCGATGTGGGCGGTTAAGGGTGATGAGAAGGGCATACTCATTCAACCTAATTTTAGTTTTATGTGTAGGGGATTCCTTGAGACATTGTATGGCTATACTTATTATGTGAATTTTAATGGAGAGTTGCATTTTTGTGCCAATTTTAGCGCAAGACCTTTGGGTAATCTTAAAGATGAACCGTTTAATTTTATATTAAGCAGGTCAAAGAATGATGAGTTTTTACAGATGATACACGAAGGTGATATGATGGCTTTTGCAGAGAAATATTTTGGCATGTCTGAAGAATATGTGAAGCGAGAACTTGAAGACTGGGGAACGTGTGGATTTTGCACAAAACTATTTACTAAATATTTCAAAGATAGAGATGACAAACCGATTATGCACAAGATTTATGAAATAGAAAGGGACAGATATAAAAAAGAGAGTTCTTGAAAATTTACAACTCTAAATCTGATGAAAGATAAGGTGAGAAAACCATGCCTAATAGATTGACTCTAAAACAAGTGGAGCAGCAGGTGGCTCAATTGCCACCGCAAGAACAACTCAAATTGGTAGCTTACGTAGCTGGACAACTGAGCGCCACGTTGCTGGCAGCGCCAGCGAAAACAATAGAGGAAAAAACGCGGCGTATGCGTTTGACTGAAGTGGATGCCTGGCTTGCGGAATGCGATGCAGTTGCTGAAGAGATTGAGTAGGAAAAATGAATCTTATCTTGAAAACAATCATCGCTTCGATAAAGTCCGGCACGCCGTTGTTATTAGCGACGCTGGGGGAAATCGTCGCGGAAAAAGGCGGAGTTATCAATCTCGGCTTGGAGGGTTTAATGTTGGTCGGCGCGCTTGTGGGTTTTTCCGTATCGCACCACACAAACAATCCCGTACTTGGATTGTTCGCGGCGATTATCGCCGGCGGCGCTCTAAGTTGTGTACACGCTTTCTTGACGATAACTCTGCGATGCAATCAGATAGTCAGCGGTTTAGCTTTGACGATTTTCGGCTCGGGTTTGACCTCGTTTTTCGGCAGAAACATGGTAGGCAACACCGCGCCCGGTTTTTCGCCCATACTGTTTGATTTGGACATTATAGTCTTCATCGGCATTCTTTTGGTCATAGCAGTGTGGTTTATTTTGAACCACACTCGTTGGGGGTTGAATTTGAGGTCTGTCGGAGAGAACCCTGTCGCCTCAGATGCCATGGGATTGAATGTTTTTCGCATCCGATACGCCGGTGTAATTGTGGGTGGGATGTCAACTGGAATGAGCGGCGCGTATCTGTCATTAGCCTATACGCAGATGTGGGTCGAAAATATGGTCGCTGGAAAGGGCTGGATTGCGATTGCATTGGTAATCTTTGCCGTGTGGGACCCGCTCAAAGCGTTGTTGGGCTCTTACCTTTTTGGCGCTGTTATGGCTACCATATTGAGAATCCAAGCAGTAGGAAGCAAAGCTCCGGTCTATATTTTGAACATGGCGCCATACGTCGTAACAATATTGGTCTTAGTTGTTGTCACTGCCTTTGAGGGTATGAGAAAGAAAATGGGAATGCCGGAAGCTTTAGGTGTGCCTTTTGCGAAGGAGAAAGGTTAAAAGAAGGCTCCAAAGATGAATTCATTTTACGCCACTCTCCGATGTTAGGCGATGGCGTTCCTTTGACATCAACCAAGTATGATGTCGATATATTGAGGCACTCAACGCTTCAGGGGGACGTTTTTTGTATGCTTTTGTTACCCTTCAAATCGCCTTCATAGATGAACCTACTAATCATATTGAGTACAAGTTGAATATCCCTGAAGAACTTGATGAATATCATCTTCAAGCTGTCCGGGCAAGTGAAATTTCTGAAGTAAAGAGCGCTTTAGAGCAAGGTATCGCCTTAGGCTTAGAAGGAGGAGACATCAAAGGTATTCCTGTGACAAATTATAGGGTGACGATTCTTCAAGTCATCCGGGGTGTTGGGGAAAGTTCCACCGTCGCTCTAACTGCCGCGGCGGCAAAGGCTGTTTGGAATGCATTAGAAACGTGTGCGCGTCAGGGCCGCGATGAATTAAAGGATTTTCAATCGCTAAAATTTGAATCTCTTTGGATAGACTTTGACGAGGAGCTCTGTAGCAGCTGCAAAAAAGTTAGTTTTTCTATACTTTTTTGAGGTTTTCTATATAGCTTCGAGTCTAAGTAGGGAAGTAAGCTGCAT
>DTYX01000515.1 GCA_012961655.1 Candidatus Poribacteria bacterium | reverse complement strand
ATATCTTTGTAACGTCTTCGATCCTTCCATCCTTCCATCCTTCCTTTTCTTCCTTTCCTCGCTTTATCTTAGTTTCAATGTGCTCAGGGCTAGCAACACTAAAATTGCGGCGACAATCCAGAATCGAGTGACGATTTTAGACTCCGGCCAGCCGAGTTTTTCAAAGTGGTGGTGCAAAGGCGTCATCAAAAACACTCGCTTTCCACGACGCATTCTACACGATACAACTTGGATGATGACTGATAGCGCCTCCGCGACAAATATCCCTCCGACGATAAACAGAAGAAACTCCTCTTTGATTAAGACTGCCACCGTTCCTATAGCAGCCCCTAGCGCCAGGGCTCCAGTGTCACCCATGAAAACTTTAGCCGGATGAGCGTTAAACCACAGGAATCCTAATCCTGCTCCGACTATAGTCGCGCAGAACACTGCGACTTCGCCGCTTGCTGGCAGGTGTACTAAGTCAAGATAGTTTGCCGTGTTTTGATTGCTGGTTAAATGCGCGACGACAGCGAAGGTTCCAGCGACAAACAGTGTGCATCCAATTGCCAAACCATCCAGTCCATCGGTGAGATTGACAGCGTTAGAAGCGCCAATGATAACAAGCATAGCAAATGGGATAAACAGGATACCTAGGTCAGGACGAAAATCTTTCTTGAACGGAAAGACCAGGGCAGTTTTAGCCGTGATTAAACCGTTCGGCAATTCACGCGGGGCATCCGCCCATTGATAAATATAGTAGACTATAACAAAAGCGCCTATCGCCTGAAGGATAATTTTATACCAGCCACGTAGTCCAGATGAATGTTGCTTGGTGACTTTAAGGTAGTCATCTATAAATCCCAGCGCGCCAAACCATACAACGGAGAATAACACAATAAAAGTTATGGAGATATCCAATCTCGCCCACAAAACTGTTGAGATAAAAACTGCCACTAATATTAGCAATCCACCTATTGCAGGCGTACCCGCCTTACTGAAATGTGTCTCAGGACCGTCATTGCGGATAATTTGCCCGAATTGAAGCATCCGCAGTTTTTTGATGACAAAAGGGCCCAAGACCAAACTGATTAACAATGCAGTTACGGTCGCATATATAGCTCTAAAAGTTATATATTGGAAAACCCGAAAAGCTGAAAAATATTTAAAAAGCTCTTTGAAAAAGATATAGTATAGCATTTTCTCAAAAAATAATTATCTAAATATAATGTAACGTTCTTATTTACTTACTGCTAATTGACAACACCTCTGTAAAGTTTCTTTTAATTCAACTTTATCTACCATCTCATTCAAAGTCTCTTCCTCTACCCGTCTCTGAAGTTCCTTACTCGCTTCGTCTATTGTTACTTTGGAAATTATCCGATTGACAATGTCAAAGTTGAAATAGGAATGCCGTTCTTTCTTGTGTCATGTAGTTAAATAGCTTATCCTTCAATATCTCTTTTTCGTCATAGCCGCCAATCCTATCCAAAGATATACGCAGTTCTTCAAGAATTTGCCAAACTTTTATATATTCGTCATAAGATAATGTAATTTTTTCCATCTTCCTCGCGGTAATAAAAGTTCCCGTTCCTTATCTCTGGCGCTCCCTCTTACTTTTCCAAACTTAGGCTTGGGTTTTGCCATCTCCACGTATACTCTGTTCTTTCCACCCGCGCGAATAACATTATTTTTCAAAATGCTTCTTACCCGACTTTTGGTGGTGTTATGTCTCAATCGTACGACTCTCACTTCACATTCTCAATCTTTTCGCAATGTATTCAGCCGCTACCTCTCGGTCATCGAAAGGAATGCGTTTATTCCCGAAGTCTTGATAATTCTCGTGTCCTTTGCCCGCGATTACGACTATATCACCGCTACGCGCTATTTCGATGCCTCTTTCTATTGCTGACCTCCTATCGACTATCACATCGTAACTTCTCCCCGGTTTCACCCCTGCTTCGATTGCGGCGGTAATCTGAGCGGGCACTTCCGTTCTGGGATTATCGGACGTAATGATAATATGGTCGGCTATTTCGGAGGCAATCCCACCCATTATCGGTCTCTTACCTCTGTCCCTATCTCCGCCGCAGCCGAATACGCAGATAAGACGTCCCTCAGTAATTTTTTGCGAAGCTGTGAGCAACCGTTCCAGCGCATCGGGCGTATGTGCGTAATCCACGACGACAGCAAAATCTTGCCCGCAATCTACAAGCTCAAAACGCCCTGGCACTACCGCTGATTCCAAACCTGTTTTGATAGCGTCAAGCTCAATACCACAAGATAATCCAACTCCAGCAGCCGCTAAGGCGTTATATAAATTATATTCGCCCAATAGCTTCAGATTAACATCAATTTCTCCTTTGGGGGTTATCACGGTAAATTTCAAATTTGATAAAGTTGAGTTGACGTGTTGAACGTAAAGGTCGGCGGGTTTTTCAACTCCATAGGTCAATAGAGGAAACTCGATACCGCTCGACCGGCCATTCGGAATGCTCGTTCCTTCGCTTTGTTCGGATTCAAGCCTCCGAATGATATATTGTGAAGCGTCATCATCAGCGTTAAGTATTGCTCTTCCTTTGTCTTTCTTCAGTTGCTTAAATAGCTCGACCTTAGCATCAAGATAACTTTGCATATTCTTATGAAAATCCAGATGGTCTTGTGTGAGGTTAGTAAATACCGCGACGTCGAATTGAATCCCAGCTACCCGCTTTTGCGTTAAGCTGTGAGAAGTGACTTCCATGACAACGCCATCCATGCCATCGTCCACCATCTCACTGAGTAGTTGCTGAAGCTTTAGGGAGTCTGGAGTTGTAGTCATAGCGGGGAGAAACTTATCGCCGAATTTGTGACCGATACTACCCATTATCCCCATTTTAAATCCGCCCGCGGTAAATATCGCTTCAATGAGATGAGCCGTGGAAGTTTTGCCATTTGTACCAGTAATACCAATAAGTCTTAACTTCGCCGCCGGTACATTATACCAATTAGCCGCCATCAAAGAAAGAGCTAACCTGCCGTCCTTCACTCGCATCCAAGTTATATCTTTGGGTAATGATAGTTCCTTCGCTTCGCTCAGGGACAAGTCCTTTTCGGAGATAATCGCCGTTGCGCCTTTTTCTATGGCATCAGAGATATATTCATGACCATCAACGGCAACGCCTCGGTAACTTATGAAGACGAAATTCGGTTCAACCCGACGCGAATCATGTGCGATACCATCAATTTCCCTGTCCAGATTCCCAACTATAGAGATAACATTTATGCCATTGAGAAGCTGTTGTAACTTCATAATAATATGTTCCTCATTCCGAATTCCGTTCACCCAGAGCTATTTTATGAGCTTCCACAAGATACATGGCTTTTTCAGCAATCGCTTTAAAAATTGGAGCCGCAACTTTGCCGCCATGGTATTCACCTTGCGGTTCATCTATAACAACAATTATCGATAATCCTGGATTATCGGCTGGCAGGAACCCCACAAAAGAACCGATGTATTTATCTGAGTAACCGCCTTTTCCCGCTTTTTGAGCTGTTCCAGTTTTTCCCGCCACTTGATAACCTTTGACCTGTGCCATCT
>DTYX01000514.1 GCA_012961655.1 Candidatus Poribacteria bacterium | reverse complement strand
TCTGCTTCAGTCATTTTGCTTCTCCTTATTTGAAGTTAAAAGGATATACAACAAGATGGACAATTAAAGTCTATATGTATAAATACAATATGATGAAAAATTCGTAGGAGATAAAAGTGCTTAAAAATTTGTTTTATAAATTTGCTTTTCAATAAAGTAAAAACTAAAAAGTGTAATTTTTGTGATTATATTGAGCATGCAGGAAATCCTTTCATTGTAGCAGATGATAGCTCGATATACTCTCATTGTGTTTTGTCTGCATATAAGATTATTTTTGGAGACGAAAAACCTTCACTTGCTTAAAAAGGTTGGGATGATGAGTATGCTGACATATATTTTTTGGATGCCATAAGAAAAAAAGAGATAGAAGGAAAGTGGTAAATATAATGCCATTTTAAAGCACCAGGAGAATAGTGTATTATAGATGTGGTTTCGTAGATTTTTCACCAAATCAAAAAAAGGAGAAATAAATGCAAGCAAAGGTAAAAAATGTACTTGAACAGCAAGAGAGAGATTACGGTAAGCGACCAAGCTACTATATTTATGGAGGTTTGGTTTTTGTGCCTATATAATCCGCCGCGACAGGGTCTTTGCTCATAATCAAGGCGTTGTAAGCGAAATCTGAGACAAACATAGTAGTATTGCTACCCCAAAAGCCGAACAGAGCATCTATAACAATCAGGCGCGTCTTGCTTCTGATAGCCTCTTGATTGTTCAGCGTAGCGCAAGCTGTCGCGAAATTCTTGTGGAGCGTTCGAGGGTTATCGACACTCCCATAGTGGTTCTTCAAACTCAAGGTAACCCCATACGGATCCAAATGCACTTTTAGCACGGGAACGTTGATGAGATGGTTACAACGGGTGAGAATACTGCTCAGCGCTTTCTTCTGTCCTAATATATCCACGGGATTATCCCAATCATAGTCCCATCCCTCTTCATCCGTCCCGAAACATCGCACCCCGACATCGCCTGTGTTGTATTTGTATCCAGACTTTTTCAATCCCTCATTAGTACGGTCATAGATGATGATATTATTTTCTGACACCCCTGCAGCAGCCAATCCGGCCGCTATGGCGTCCACAACTTCAGGATGGGTTGGGATAGTATTCATAATGGTGTTTACTTTGATAGCAATCACGTCTTCTTTCTTAAAATCAGGCAGGAGACTTACCCAAGCATCTGTTACAGATGGTTTGCCCGTAATCCGCTTTACAGACTCATCCATCATGTTCTGTACAATAATCTTGTTAATGTCTCTCGTACCATCGGTGGCTTTGGGATGTTTGACAACGACAACTCCGCTTTTATTAGCCGATTGAGCCCGGCTGATATCGGAGCCAAGCGACTCAACCAACATTGCTCCTCCGATGCCGGCCAATGTTTGTTTCAGAAAATTTCGTCTTGTAATAGATTTCATCTTTCCATTTTCTCCCTGCTTTTTCAAAGACATCTATCACCTATACTAAACATCGAGAAATTCCGTCTCCTCTTCCTCTGGGACAACCTTAATCAGGAAATACGGCGAATTCCCCTGTTTTATTGATGAAAAATAGTTATACCATTTCTCTTTGATAATAAAGCATAAAACTTTAAGTTGCTTATTCATGTAATTGATTGGAAAGGATGAAAGGGAAGGAAGGAAGGAGTTGAGCATTCCTTCCCTTCCTTCAATGATACTTTTATGCTTTGTCTTTATGGAGAATTGGTATTATCAACAGCTTCATCCATCGTGTCTGCAACCCATGATGGATGTCCGTCTTTCAAGGCGAGGTATTTACCCCGGCGGTCCCCATGGGCATCAAGTACAATCCTTGACGTTGTGATTAATCACCACCTGTCTGCGTGCTCCGCGCAGGTAGACGCACAGGCGGGCGCTGAATCAAAGGGCGGGGACAAACCACCGCCACTACGCTCACTGTAGGGTTATAGGGAATTTCAACGTCCCTTCATTGCACTCAAAGCAAGCTCTTTTTTTGTTCAGCATTGACATTGATGTCTATGAGAACTGATACTACATACTCTTAAATTGATGCGCATGGTTGTAGTCCAACTTTCTAAGTTGGCTAGCCGAGAGTATCTTTCGCTCAAACCAAGATAGAATCTTGGGCTACACGGAAATCATCTTGAACCATCCTTCTTTATTCGACTCCATATTGTGGGCAGATGACCATCAGACTCTACGTCAAAGTTAACCCCTTCCCCTTCGAGTTGAAAGAATTCAAATTCCGCTGTTAGCTCCGCTCCAGCGCCCCAGTTCTTCACAATCAGACCAACTTGTGGATTTTGCAAGGGAAAATCAGCAGAAAGCCATTGCCCCCACGGTTCGCTATCTTTGAATTTATAATAACTTGTATAGGTATCGCCGTGTTTCACTATTCTCAGATAAACCTTTTTCTGTGCGCCGAGAACACCTGTGAACAGGTGATTGCCCCATCCGACACCCCGTATGTTCCCGTCTTTATCCCTCATAGGCGGAACATCGTTCTCAGCCACTCCCATGAACCATACCCTTTGGCCTCCACCACCGCCAATTCCATAGAGCAGATGCATCTGATGGAAGAAATCTTGGAAAATGACGATTCCTGCCGCGGCGCTTTGGGCAGTTGGACCGGTATAAAGGATTGTCTCCGTGTAGTCTCCTTCCGGCGCGGGCATTGTTAATGTCGGCGCCCGGGCTACTCCGGGGATTAAATCGTTGTTGCCCGCTGGCACATGTATATAGAGCTTATCATTCTTGAGGCTTACGGTCGAGACAGGATTTCCCCTGTTATTAAACGTCCAAAAATCCTTCAGTTGTTCTCCATCGAACTCATCCATCAGAACACCGCCGAAAGTTGTAGCACACCATAGAGCAGACATAGAACACAATGCCAGAACAATAATCCAAAATTGTTTAAACATAGTTAAATCTCCTTATTTGTTCCATTTGACCGCAGGAAAACCAGAATTGAAGTGAGAAGCGTTCCTGATTATGAACTTCGAGCATATCAACGTCCTGGGTCGATATTTCATCGGGCCCGCTTGATTTTTCCCCACGCTGTTGCCAACTTGCCCTGCGGGGAAACGGCTGTTACGCCAACTTCCGGAGTGAATTCTTCCACAATTACAAAAGCGTCAGTGGGGTATACCTTCCCGCCGCCAATGGCGTAGATTTTACCGTCCAGGGCGACAGTTGATAGAGCCAGTCTTGCCGTTGGCATATCGGGTTGTGTCGTCCACGTGTCAGTTGTCGGGTCATAGGCTTCCACGATTGGGATACCCAACAAGTTGCTTGCGCCACCAATCGCATAGATGACGCCGTCCACGACACTGGTGGCCCCCCCCTCTTGGCGTTGGCATGTCTGCCCGAGTTACCCAGGTGTCAGTTGCCGCATCATAGACTTCCACTGTGGCATAAAATTCATCGAATCCTGAACCTCCCCCAATAACATAGATTTTTCCTTCAACAACGCTAGCAGAGAGAAAATAC
This sequence comes from Candidatus Poribacteria bacterium, assembly GCA_012961655.1. GTDB lineage: Bacteria > Poribacteria > WGA-4E > DTYX01 > DTYX01 > DTYX01. The sequence continues at coordinate 1,603 of DTYX01000514.1, read as the reverse complement.
CGCGCTGTTGGCATATCCGCCTTCTTCGTCCATGTGCCACCTGCAGCCAGACTCATCGAAGGGGTGAAGGGGTGACCAGAAGGAAGAGTATCAAGAGAACCATTGTGCGTTTCATACGCGCCTCCTTTTTGACCGCTATATTTTTTCGTTATTTTGACTTTGGCAAATTGAAGTAGAACGGGCAACTTGCCCGTTAAAATGGGATACACTTACATTCCATTTTCCCTGCATTCTATGCGTCTGATTCAAGGAACCAAGATAGAATCTTGCCTGCCTGTGCCGAAGGCAGACAGGGGCTACGAGCAAATCTACCAAAGTCAAGTTAGTGTTTAGACTTGAAATATTCCCAAAATGATATCACTATTTTTGTGGAGTTTGGATTTCTTTGATGAGGTTTTGCTCACATAAGTCAATTGCTCGGATTTTCCAATTGCCCTTTTTGTCCTTCTCGAATGCAGCAATTGATTTACCTACTATCCCACCCCAGTTATAGTTGCCGCTCAGCGTTGCCTCTTGACCGCGTTTGTCAATCCCGACTTTTGCAATTGTAACGGTCATCTTTGGCTGTCCCCCCAATAACTGGAATGTTGGAACCCAAGAGTCCTTAATACCCTTCCACTTTTCGAGAATCGTCACTGCGCCCAAAACACACTGCGTCATGAAGACATCTTTCGTGTTACGCTGAATCCAATGTTCCATAATCTCGTCGGCTCCTTTTCCGCTAATGGCGGCGGCATGAGATATGTATAATCCACGGATTGCTGCCTCCTCTGCGGCGAAATCAATTACTTCCTCCTCCTCTGGCACTATAATCTCCTCGCCTGTTTCTTTTGTCTGAGTTGTTGGTTTTTTGAGCTGATTTGCCCCTTCATCGTCGGAATCACCACAAGCGATGGCAACGATAATAAAGAGCGCAAGAATAAAATAGCATATGGTTTTAGTTCTCACTTTTTCCCCCTTTTCCAACATGGAAAGGTTGTGAGTTGCCAGTGTTGCAATAATTGAAATTGAGTCTTATCATTTATTGGGTTTGACGTTAAGACACAACAAAAAGCATTTCCTGAAGTGATTACTTCAAATATTTAAAAATTATAGCATTTGCAAATCAACAAAAAATCAACAAGCCCCACCTCAAAGCAAAAAAATGTAGGAATTTTGCAAGAAATGAAAAAAAATTGGCTCATGGGATAGTTTCCCACAAGCCAACTTATTGATTCAACCCCACAACGAATTTGGGAAGGAAGGATGGAAAGGATGGAAGAGAAGGAAAGGGGGAAAAAGTAAAGCATGCCGCTGGCTTGTTAGAATGGAAGGCGGGAAGGTGGAAAGGAAGGAAAACAGATTCGTCCTGGTTCAGTCCTGACGGGTGAGTCCTTCGAGGCACACCATCTCAAGTCGGCGGGCGGCTTCTGAAGTTGGCTCCAGGGACAGCATACGCCTGGCAACCTGAAGCCCCCGATAGTATTCCCCGCGATTCAGATGCGCGTTACCCCAGCGTTGGAGGGCATTCAACCGAGGGAGGGTTGTCCATAAATCCAGTTTGCATATCGCCAATCCGCTAGTAGAGCTCATCGGCGAATTTCCAGAGGTTGAAAGCTGTCAT
>DTYX01000513.1 GCA_012961655.1 Candidatus Poribacteria bacterium | reverse complement strand
TGGACTATTTCATCAGCATAAGTATCAACGAATGTTCTGAAGTCACTCAAGATGGTAGTCTGTAATGGTCTTCTACCTTTTACTGAGCCTGCGCATAAATCAAATCGCCCATTCATTTCTTAAAAAAAACATAAATATTGATGGCGAGCCATGTGCTCGAATAGAGATCAGTTGGAAATAATGCCGATTTTTGATGGCCATATCTTAATTAGAGGTCAATTGCTGAATTTAAGACGCAGCTGCCCGCTTATAGTATCTTATGTCTGCACAGTGTTGAGTATCAGTGTAAGTGTCGTATCAGCAGGTGATAACTAATCATCGTCTTATCCAGATAAGCCTGAAATGAATCGTTTCCACGTTTGCTCAATCGATCATCGCCGAGGTCGCACTTCAAACGTTTGATCATGCGTTCCACGGAGGGGCGCCGCGTCATAATAGCCTTGAACCGTTTAGCCATAGGCGGATCGCTAGGGTCAATATGTTTCAGGGTATCGAACGAAACGGTGATGGTTCGGCCCGATGAGGTAGAGCGATTACAGCACTGTGGTTTTTCGGGGCATTCGATGCAGACACAAAGCCCGTCCTCTTGCTGCGGCGCACGATAGATAAACTGTTCACTGGCGTAGCGAATTCCCTGGTAGTCCATCTCATACCCCGCCAAGCAGATCGGAACGCCATAAGGCGTAATCTTCTCCATACCTCGTGGCAGTTCTCGGGTGATCGCCTTGCTACGACGGGGGTTAAATGAAGCCTTCAGTTCGATGCCAAGTTCGTCTTGAAATCGCTGCTTGAGCGGTGCGTCATCGCAGGCACTGTCATAGAGCACCCGGTGGACCGATCGAGCAAGATCGTGGTGGTCTCCAAGTACTTTTTTCACATGTGGAAAAAAGGTCTGACCGTCGTGGGTTGCTGCATCGGAGACGGCAATGGCATCAATGGCAATACCTTGTTTGGGGAGTCCGATGATGCTGGCCTTGTGCCCCCAGATCATTTTCTTTCCGGATTTTACGATGGTACCGGCACCCTCGTCACGCAATTCCCACTCATGAGGACAGTCTTCCCATTCCTCACAGCGGCACTTCTTGGTCAGCTTAGACTGCGACTTCTTCTGTTCCTTTCCTTTCTCGTCTTCGTAGCGAACCGTCTCAAAACTGGAGTAGGCGTAGTAATGCGTGGTATCACCTACCAGTTCCTTCTCCGGCCGGATTACACCGGTAGCAAAATTGGTTTTGACCTCCGAGAGCTTGATGTGGTCCCAGATACCAGCAGCAGTCATAATCTGGTCGAACTGTTCCAATTTCCGTCGAGACGGAACCTGTTGGTAGTGATAGTCGAAGCAGTCTTTCTCCTTGTGGGAAAATCCACAGATTCGGGCAAACGCCGGATTGCTCTTGAGCAGTAGGTGTACCTGCTCCGGCTCCGTAGCAAACCCCATCAAGCTGGTACCGATAAAGCTCTTAAGCAGGCCAAAAAAACACTTCGGTTTACGCCCCACCAAGCGTATTGGCACAACTCCCGGGGAAATATCTGTGGGTTGAACATCTCGCGCCTTACTCTCTACCACCTTGCCTTGATATAGGATTGGGGCGGGTGGACTTGTGGGTACGGGAGCCGTCACACGGTCGAATAGTAGCCGCTGCTTCGCTTCATCCTTGGTCTCCAGATTTCTCTCGCCCTCCATTATGACGTTCCGTTCTGCCAGTTGATTGAAATCGTACAGAGCGTTGTAGTAATCTGCTGCGAACTGTCGATAATTTTTCCAATGAAAATGATAGAGTATCTCGAACCATTCGCCATCTATGGTGTTAAGAAGATAGTCATCGTCACTGTAAACTTCATGAATGAGTGGGATTTGGTGGCTTTCTTCGACGTTGGGTGATAACATTTTCAATGTTCCCTTTTTTGTGCGAATCGGGTTTTTTGCTTATTCCGATTTTATCAGGAAAGGGGACACTTTTTTGTAAACTAGATGATTCGGTTGCACTATTTCTCCTGTAAATCAGGAGAATTAGCCAGTTTGGGCCGTTTTCTACGTCTCATCTGACTCTAATATACAAACAATCTAGCCCTCGGCAGGTCCTTTGTCGTTGATTTATATAGCGTTCGTGGATTCATGCGTGGGCTCTATTAACTAGTGTTTGTCTAACGTCATCTATATCCTTCGATATTGTTGCAAGAAAACTACCTATTTTATCGATTGAATAGCTTTTACTTACAGTTGAAAACCAGTTCTCTGGTAAAAATACTTCTTTATTATCACGAAATCTCGCAAGTATCATCAGTGAAAGATCAAGGAAATCTTGCACTTCTAACCCTGTATGGTTTAAAAATTGTTTGCTTATGTAGTGGTTTTTATCTAGTTCTGAGAATAGAATAGATTGCCTGGATAGGTGGGCATAATTAAAATCTATCTGATATAAAATTTGTTGGAATGCAATATTTCTGAGAAACAAACTG
>DTYX01000512.1 GCA_012961655.1 Candidatus Poribacteria bacterium | reverse complement strand
TTATAATCTCAGTAGCTTCATTTCATTACTGAATAATGGCAGTCGCTTGCTACATTCGCGCCCGCGCCGGCGTATTCCACACCTTAGAAATAAAGGTCATTCAATTTCAAAATTTCTATTTCCAAATCGGGAAAAGCCTCTGGACTCAGGAATTCGCCAGCCCTAAAATCCATACGTCTGCAATAGCCACCAATACCGTTAGCAAGGGTCAAAGGTTCACGATATACTTCGACGATGTTTTCTATCAGGTTGACAATCCATACTTCAAGTATTCCTGAAGCAGCGTAGCGAGGAAGCTTGATTCCCCTATCTTCTTCCAAAGAGGTATCAGCCACTTCAATAAGCAGCAACACATCTTCCGAGCGCGGATGAGAGTCGGCGTAAGAATTTGCTTTAAATTTTACAACGGCGATATCCGGCTGTGGTTCAGTTTCATCATCCAAAATAATTGGATCCTGAATCCGCACTATAGCTGTTTCTTCAACGGCGCGCAACCGTCTGTTCAGAAGACTGACATAAGCCGCATGTTGGCTTCCTATTGGGCTCATTTTTAAAATTCTCCCATCGATGAGTTCTACCCTCTCGTCCTCACTAAGAATTCCAACCTCACCCATCCGGTGATATTCTTCGACGGAAAAACGTCGAATGGGAGAAAGGTATAGAAAAGAATTGAAGGAAACTTGCGCTTCTTCTGTTTTCCCAAAAACAGTTTGACTCATTTATTTTCACCACTCAATCATTCAAATTCACTTATTCATACCATTTCGCAGCCCTATGGTAACTGCCAAAATCCGCCCGCATGCTGGGCACATCTGGCAAAGCGAAATCCCAGACGGTGAGGTTGACTGGAATTCCCACGGAACGGGACTGAGCCCGTTCGCCATAAGTTATGGTCAGATTACCGGTATATTCTCCAGCCGCAGTATCTTTCGGGACATACACATCGACCCAAATCGGCTGATTGATGCCCTGCCATAAATCAAAATAATCTTCCATATTGTCGTTTTAGATTTAACAATTCAATCATAGATACTTTCTCGTAAAGTTGATGATAATGCCAGGGCATTGGATAATCGCCATTTTTTACTGCCATTATAAAATTTTCCGCGGCTTTTTTTATATTCTCCGGATTATTGGGATTCTCATTTCCGGTTAAAAATCGTTTTACTAATTTCGGCTTTTTATTGGGAAAAATAGTCAATCCTAAGATGTCATCTATGACTAATACCTGGCCCCTGGTAAAGGGGCCAGAACCTATGCCTATTGTCGGGATATTTAATGATTCTGTGACAACCGCGGCAACCTCTGCAAATACCATCTCAAGCACAACGGCAAATGCCCCCGCGTTTTGTAAATATAAGCTATCCTCTACCAGCTTTCTAATCTCTTTTACATCCCTACCATAAGCGCGCAGAGAAGATTTTTGCGGCGTATATCCTAAATGTCCCATTACCTTAATCCCATTTCTTTTAAGATATGCAACAATATAAGCCACTTCCACTCCACCTTCGAGCTTGACCGAATCCGCCCCGGCGGAAATCAGTTTTCCCGCGTTACTTAAAGCCTTTTTAGCATTATCATAAGAGCCGAAAGGCATATCAGCGACAACGTGTTTCTCTTTGGCGCCTCTTTTAACTTGTCTTGTATGCTTTACCATAATATCCATGACAGGTATTCCCCGCACTTCAGTCTGCTGGGTTGAGCAAAAGCCATATTTAACCTGCAAAACTGAATCGCCTACGAGGATAAAGTCTAAGGCAGTTTTACTAAGGATAGCCGCCGTTTCTTCATCATACGCTGTAAGCATTGTTATCTTTTTCATCTCATTTCAGGAAGTTCCCGCTTTCAAGTGCGCGAAGCCATCCCGAGAATCGGGACATGGAGTAATTCGTAATTCGTTCACCGTTAATCTCCAGACGCAGCTTCTGCAATTACCTCCTGTCCTTTGTACTGAAGTTGATATAATCGGTAATAAATTCCCCGGCGCCTCAGAAGTTCCCAATGGTCGCCGATTTCGCGGATTTCCCCCTTGTGCATGACAATAATTTTATCGGCGTTTTGGATGGTCGATAACCGGTGCGCGATAACGATTGATGTTCGACCATACATCAATCGTTTCAGGGCGTCTTGGATTAACAATTCCGTTTCGGTATCAACGCTGGATGTAGCTTCATCAAGAATCAAAATCTCCGGGTCATAAGCCAGCGCTCTGGCGAAAGCTATCAGCTGCTTCTGACCGACTGAAAAGGTACTGCCGCGTTCCTTAATTTCCGATTGATATAGTTCTGGCAATTTTTTAATGAAGTAATCCGCATGCACACTCTGGGCGGCGTGAACCACTGTCTGCGGGCTAATATCTTTATTCCCCAACCTAATATTGCCTTCAATTGTACCTGAGAATAGAAACACGTCCTGTTGTACGATACCAATCGACCTATGCAGTTTATCAAGTTCCATATCTCTGATGTCTACGCCGTCGATGAGAATCTGCCCCTTATTGACTTCATAGAATCGGCAGAGCAGATTGATAATAGAAGTTTTACCCGCGCCTGTCGCGCCGACGATGGCTACCTTTTCACCTTCTTTAGCCTCAAACGAAATGCCTTTGAGGACATAATCTCCATCGTTGTAGGCAAACCAAACATCCTTAAATTCGATCTGTCCCTTAATCTTATCCACTTTGACGGGAGCTTGAGAATCTATTATCAATGGTTCGGTATCCAGCAGACCGAAAATCCGTTCAGACGCCGCCATAGCCGATTGCAGAATATTATATTTTTCGGTCAGACTCCGGATTGGCCAAAAGAAGCGCGCTGAGTATTGAATGAAAGCGACCAGTGCGCCAATGGTCATGGCGTTTTGTATTATCTTGCCACCGCCGTACCAAATAATTAACGCTGTTGCAATCGCTCCTGTCACTTCCACTATAGGAAAAAACATGGAATAGTAAAGTACGCTATGCAGATTAGCGTTCAGATAAGCCTGATTCCGTTCATCGAATTTCTCGAAACTGCGTCTCTCCTGACAGAAAGTTTGCACCGTCGTCATACCGACCAGATTTTCCTCTAAAAAGGCATTGACACGGGCAAGCTGTCTCCGACCCTCACGATATGCCCGGCGCACTTTAATCTGAAAAATAAGCGTGGCAATGAGGATAATGGGTATCACTGTATACGTCACCAGCGCTAGTTGCCAATTCATGGTAAACATCACTACCATAATACCCAGAATAGAAAAGAGGTCACCGAAAACTTCTATCACTCCTGAAGTAAAGAGGTCATTCAATACACTTACATCACCCATCACGCGCGTCATTAACCTACCGACTGGATTCCTATCGAAAAAGCCGACATGCAATCGCTGAAGATGACTAAAAAGCTGCATCCGAATATCGTACATAACCTTTTGCCCTATCATCTGAGTGACATATCTTTTGGCGTAGTTAAGAGTAGCTTCCATCACTAACGTCAATACGTAGAGGAAGATAATGAACTCTAATCCTTTCAAATTAAGTGGTCGGATGTAGTCATCGATAGCTATCTTCGTCAAGTACGGTCCCGCCAGCATAACCACCGAAGCAGCGATAATCAAAATAAGCGCTGCTACAATTTGTAACTTGTATGGTCCAAGATACGTCAGCAGACGCCGCATCAGTTTGCTGTCGTATACTTTAGCGTGTTCATCCTCTTCCTCAAAGCTGTGAAATTCACTGCCTCGCATGTCGTTTCTCCTTTTTACACTCTTTCCCGAGTTTTTGTAGGTCGAAATTCACATTTCGACGTTTCCTTGTCGAATTTGGAAATTCGATACGAAGTTTATCCTTGAACGCAGTGAAGCGACAAGCTCTACAAATCTACTTTCTGAGAAAACTCCACTCTGGCATAATATATAGAGTATATCGTTCAGAGAGTATAACTGAAGCTGACAAAATTGTCAAGATTTTTCAGTGAAGCGAATTTGTAGGAGTCCTTAATCATTCCACCCTCGGATAAAACTTCTGCAAAATTGCATCTAAGTCTCGGTATAACTTGTAGGATTTTTCATATTTTTGCATAAGCGTGGCGTCAGGTTCTATTTTATCGGTGATTTGTACCCATCTGTTTGCGGCGTCTCGAATGTTGCTAAGGATACCCACCCCGACACCGGATAGAATGGCGACTCCCAGAGAAGCCGCTTCAAAGATTCGCGGCGCGAGGACGGTTTTGCCCGTGACGTTGGCGATAATTTCTCTCCAGAGCTGACTCCTTGCCCCGCCGCCGACGGTGAGAATTTCCGTTATCTTTGTGGAATCCCTTTGGACATCGAACAGATGGCGGATGATGTATGCGTTCCCCTCCATAATTGCACGGATGATGTGTCGCTTTTGATGCCCTAAGGTCAAGCCGAAGAGCGTGCCCTTCGCATCGGGATTGTGATTGACCGCGCGCTCTCCCATCAGATGCGGGATAAATATCAGCCCGCCTGCGCCAGGTGGAGCCTTCGCAGCTCCCCTTTCGATGTCAACATAAGGGTCAATTCCATCCTTTTCAGCCTGTGATGCCTCTGCTTGTCCCAGAACTTCCTTGTACCACTTGAGCCCCGCGCCAAAAGTTGCGGTAGCCCCAAGCCATCGGTAGCGGAGTCGCACGTCTTCAGAGAACGGATGTATCCTATCATCCGTCTCTGCTGACATCGCCATCCAGGCCGCGGTGCCCATGTAGAGGCAAACTCTACGTGGAGCATAAATGTCCGAGCCAAGAAGCGTAGCCAGAACATCTGAACTACCTACAACAACTGGGGTACCCTGCGCTAATCCCGTCTTCGCCGCAGCTTGTTGAGTAACGTAGCCGGCAATGTCAGTCGATTGTCGGATAACGGGCATCTTCTCCGCGGAAACTCCAATAATCTCTTCCAATAGTTCAACCGACCAATCTTTTCCCTCTCTATCTATCAACGATGTGCCGCCGCTGTCCGAAACGTCAGTGGCAAATTCGCCCGTCAGTTTCAAGCGGATGTAATCTTTTGCGAGTAAAAATTTATATGTCCGTTCGACGACATCAGGTCTGTTTTCCTTGAGCCATAGCAGTTTAGGCGCTGATGTCGTTGTGCTTGGCAGACGGCCAGTCAGTTGGCGAATCTTCTCGCCGAAATTTCGCGTCATCCACTCAGCCTGCGGTTTGCAACGCTGGTCCATCCACAACATCGCTCTGTCGATAACGTTGCATTGGCCATCGACTGGAACCAGCGCGTGCATCAAGCCACATACTCCAACCCCGGCAATCTGATTTGGCGGAATGCCAGAGGCGTCCAACGTTTTCCCGATTAATTTTACGACAATTGCCCACCACTCATTCGGCTCAGCTTCAACCCACGTGGGCTGTGGATAGCGAATCGTCAAGTCCGCCCGCGCCTGGTTTATCAATTCGCCCGCGTCGCTAAAAATAGCCACCTTACAACTCATCGTGCCTAAATCTATGGCTAAAAGATAACATCGATTGTTTTTCTTCATAAGCACACCCCTTTCCTTCGGTGAAGATCTATAATTGCCAGTAAATGAAACGTGATGCGTGAAACGTGAAATGTTAACTACACCTTACGTATTACGCATTACGATTTACGCATTAAAACGATGCTTTTTGACATCCCATTCGTCTTATAAAGTGAACCCCAATTTTGAGCATCCATTATTTTGGAGACTCCCGAAGTCTCAACAGATACAAATGGTATTGAAAAATAAGGAGGCAATAAATGGAGAGGATATCATATTCTATCGTATTTTGTATCACTGGTTTAACGGCTTTTTTGCCCGCGCTGATTTTCGGAGATGCCGCTTATTCCGCTTCAGAGGAGCCGAAAGCGTTGCCTGCTTTAAAAACGTCGAATCCGCCTAAAATTGATGGTTCTTGGATGATGCCTGCTGGCAGAACGCTCCAAAGGCGACGGACTTTACAGACCCTCTTGTGGGAACACCTGCAAAAGACCAGACGGTCGCTCGGCTTCTCTATGATGAGGAATCCATCTACGTTGCGATTCACGCCCTTGACTCGCAACCCGACATGATTGTCGCGCGACAAACCAAAGACCAAACTCGCTTTTCCGGCGAGGACTATGTCGCGTTTAGTATTGACCCGTTCCACACCCATCAATTCGCCGACAGAAATTTCTTTGTCCTCAACCCGCTTTCAGCGAAATTCGCACACCTTGCGGCTGGACGCGCCGAAAAAACAGAATGGCTTGGACTTTGGAAAGCGGCGGCGAAGATTACTGAGGATGGCTGGACTGTCGAGATGGAGATTCCGTGGCAGATGCTCGCCTATCCCGATACGAAGTTGACCGCGAAAGACACGAAAGAACACGAAAAACGCGAAATGGGAATTAACTTCGCCCGATTCCAGCAACGAACCGGAGAGAAATCTTGGTGGTCAAACGTCGGCATTCAGGAATTCTATGAATATGATGGGCATTGGATGGATGTTCTGCCTCCGGCAAAGGTGCGAGAGATGAAATTCCTCCCCTACGCCTATTTTGGTCGGAGCCCGGCGTCCGGTCAAGAGGGCGTTACAGCGCGTGCTGGAATGGACGTGCGGTATACCTTCACATCCCAATTTACGCTCGTCGGAACTTTAAACCCCGACTTCGAGAACGTCGAGCAAGCCGTCGAGGGCATCGATTTTTCCTACGGAGCGCGTTTTGTTCCAGACAGGAGACCCTTCTTCCTGGAAGGTAAGAACGTCTATAACTTATGGGAATTCTACCATTCGAGGCAGATTTCCGAGATGGACGTTGGTCTCAGTCTCTTTGGAAAAATGGGCAACCGCACTGCGTTTTCAGTGGGAGCTAATTTCGCCCAGACTTGGTACGGAAAGCAGGTCGGCCGGCAGATGCGGTCTGCTATGACCTACCGTGGCTCTCGCTTTTACGTATCCGTAGCGCCCTTTTTCATCGAACCGGATTTTGTCAACAAGCTCGGCTTTCATCCGTTTACAGGAATTCGTGGAGGCAGATTCTTTGCGTCCGCGCGGAACGAATGGCGGTCAGGAATCCTTCGGCAGGTTGAATTATTTGCAAGGGGCGAGGCGAGCAACAGTTACGACGGTACAGTCTCG
>DTYX01000511.1 GCA_012961655.1 Candidatus Poribacteria bacterium | reverse complement strand
GCGTGCACAGCATCTTGATCGTCGTCGTCTTGCCCGCGCCGTTAGGCCCCAGAAGTCCAAAGATCTCGCCCTCTTGAATGTCCAGGCTGATCCCATCTACATATTCCATAACGATATAGTATGAAGAACCCTCTTTAAAGTGGTCATACACCTGAACAATATGCTCATCTCTAAAATCTATCATAAGAGAGGCTTCTCTTTTAAATCTTTCACTGAGTTCTCTTCCCCCTCTCAGGGAAAAAGGGGGGAAACGAATCCTTCCTTTACTTCCCTTCCATCCTTTCTCCGCGTTCATTTCAGTAATAATCGAACTTGGGTTTTATGCTTTATTCTCAAGGAGATATGGTATTATACTTTCTTGAGTAGTCGGTGGTCTCCTGACCACTGATAACAGGTCGGGAGACCTTAAACTACCCAAAGTTGAATTTTATTTCTAAAAGTTAAGTTGGTTATTCTGCCTAAACCAGGATAAAATCCTGGCCTACGAAAAACAGAAGGTACTCAATCAGAGTGGCGTCTGGAATATCAAGTACAAGGTCTATTCTTCAGCCGACATCAACAACTTTTCTATCTGTTCCTCCGTAAGTGGTGTTCCGTATCCAACAAGCTGCACCTTCGCTGCCTCATCACTTTGAATTTCGACCCACTGCTCACCATCTTTATCTAAATATGCCCATTCCAGTTTGTCTGGAAGCGTCGGGACAACACCCTCCCACGGGACAATCTTGTTGTCCTTAAATACCATCATGGGCACAGACTTGCCTTCTTCGATAAGCTTCATCGCTGAGTTTGCATGACATTCATCACAAGTTTTGCCTTTTGCCTGTATCGCATGAGTAAAATACGGTGAATAAAGGATGAACTTCTTACCCTTATAGACCATAGACATCGCAGTGCCAGCTGTTACCTTCCCATTGTAGTTAATGAGAAGCATAAAACTCTGCATAGGAAAGAAATTTCCTTTCCTGCTGCCAGTTTCCAAAAATTTATCAAAGTGACAATTCATACAGGTTGTGGTGTTATCCACATGGCAAGCGGAGCAATCTAATTGGTCTCCATGCACTGTATGGGCAGAGATGTCTTTGTTGACGGTATGACAAGTCATACATGTGACCTTGACCGCTTGAACATCTCGCATAGAGTGATAGAATGTACCGTTGCCATGGACGTCTTCTCCTTTATGGCAATTTGCGCAAACCATACCTTTGTCCACGTGGACATCAAGAGCTCCCTTCTTCCTGCCAAATTTGAAAGTTAAACCTTCTCGGCTATGGCAGGCTAAACAGGTTTCATTTTTGTATGCTTTGACCACAGTGAAAAAGTTTGTCTCTCCTACTTTCTGAGCGTGGCATGGGTCGCACGATTGGACATGGCAATTTTTGCAGTCAAGCTGGTCATAAGGGATTTGTGTCATCTCCATGAATCCACCCTCTTCTTCGTACCAGTATCGCATCCCTTCTCCTGTGTAATGCAAACTCTTTGAGAAGAAATCCTCCTCACTAATACTGGCTACCGGAGGCCCAACTGTCAACACAATAAACAGAATAGACCCAATTACCCATACTTTCCTTCCCATGGCGCCCTTTAATTTCATTACGATTCCACCTCCTTTCTCGTGAGATTTGTAGGTCGAAATTCATATTTCGACTTTAATCGTCGAATTTGGAAATTCTACCTACGATTATATTAACCCTGTTAATTACTTGATAGCTTGATAGTATAATCCGTCTCGGCGAGTTATCGACTTGACGCTGTTATTTTTTTGCATCTGTTCAATATATTTTATCACTTCATTTATGTGCAGTGAAAGAGCGTTTGAAATATCCGGGATTGTACAAGGGCGGCGTTGAAGCATTGCCAGAATTTCGTTTTCAACATCTCCTTTATAAATCCTCTCCTTTTTCCTATCAAAGTAGGCGATAATTTCCGCTTTTTCACCCAGCTTCTCTTTTACCTGTTGCATCTCTTCTTCGTTTAATGGAAGAGCAATCTTTTCGCTGGGTGGGCGAATAACAGTGTTGAGTTGAATCTTCGCCAACTTCATCTCAGCTGCCACTTCCGCCATCCGCTCTATCTCTTCCTGACCGTCATTTATCCCTTTTACCAGCATAATTTCCAGCCATGTTTCGCCATCAAAAGACCGACTGAACTCTTTTATGCCGTCTATAATCTTTTCAACCGTCAGAGATGGATGTGGTTTATTCACCTTTTGGAAAACTTCCTCCGTAACAGCATCCAGGGATGGAACTACCAAATCTGCATTACTGAGCACCTCTCGCACCGCCTCCTGAAACAACAGCGAACCATTTGTCAGAACCGCAAGAGGTATGTCCGTTATAGCTTTGAACTCCTTTAAAAGCGAGCCTATTTCCGAATTTAGGGTGGGTTCGCCTGAACCTGAGAAGGTTATGTAATCTATGGCTTGCCTTGGGGATTCTAAAGACGAGAGGAGGGATTTCAGCTCGGTTATCACTGAATCCCTGAGGATATATTCTTTTCTTTCCACCGTTTTGTTTGTCGTCCCGCCCAATTGACAGTATACGCAGTCGTAAGAGCAAGTTTTATAAGGTATTAGGTCAATTCCCAAAGAAGCTCCCAATCGGCGTGACGGCACAGGACCAAAGATATGTTTCATTTTTTTCTCCTTGCACGTGAGTTACAGATGTCTGATATTGTACAAGTGTTTTAGGACATACTGCCCCTTGATGATAAAGCTCACGTAGAGCCCGTTTTGCACTCCGCTGTCTTTCCACTTCCGAAAGACGCAAAGAGCGAGAATACCTTTTTAGGTTTAGGCGCTCCACATTTTGGACAAGTAAGTCCCTCGTTAGTTGCATTTATACTTTGCAATACTTCAAATTTTGAGTTGCATTCTTTGCATTGGTATTCATAGATTGGCATCTATCCTTCCCTCCTTGAGAGCCGCTGATTATTCGACCGCGCCGATTTCAAATGGGGCGTACCCCTTTTGAGTGTGTTTTTCCAATCAGCGCCGTCTATTCCCCAAATTAGCGGCTATAACATATTCTTAGATGATGAAGTCTTCGTAGTATCTCTCTTTGAAGTCTTCCCAATACTCCTCTTCGGCTGGCTTCTGGTTGAAGCAATAACGGTAGTTATTTATGAACGCAAGAATTTTCTCGTATGCTTTGTTTAACTCCTTCATCATCTCTTCATTGCCATCAACTGATTTATCGGGATGGTATCTCTTTGCCATACTGCGGAAAGCATTTTTGATTTCTACTAAAGTGGCGCATTCATCCAAACTTAGCAGTTTTCGCGCATATTCAATTTCCTCAGAAGTCGGCAACTGCTTCTTCATAACATCTCCTTATAAGCGAGTTTCAAATAATCTTTTGCACTTTCTCAGGTGACCAATGGTGGCGCAAGTTTCCAACTTGCGATGCAGGTTGGG
>DTYX01000510.1 GCA_012961655.1 Candidatus Poribacteria bacterium | reverse complement strand
TTCTCTGAAAAAACGGGTTTTTGATTGACTTTTCTTCTCATGGGGAATTTGTAAGCAAGGGTATAACTTACGGTTCAACACTTCACTTCCGCCTTAAAATTATCGTCCCATTGATATTGACCGTCTCCTGGTAATGTTCGACAAGGTACTTTGCGATGAGCGGATGTCTATCGGCGCTGGGAACGCCGTCGATGTTATCAAACCACCCGCCGGTGCGTAAGATGACGAGTTTTGTCCGCGATTTTTCCAAATCACGAATTACCTCTTCCTGCATACTTTTGGTGGCGGCGTAAGCGATCTGATGATACCGCGTCGCGCTTTTGCGATTGGCAAAAAAGTAGTACGCGCCCTGACTGCTGAAATCGAAGATGACATCATCTTCACTGGTGTTCGATTGAATGTATTTTACCACCTGTTTAACCTGAGAAACCTGGTCTTCGGGAATTTGAATGCCGCCGGCTCTCTCTAAGGTTTCAGGGACGTTTCTCGGAATCGAACGATATTGTGCCAGCGATATCAACCGCTCTTTGAAAACTTTAACGGGATGATGAACAGTGGAGGTATACCAGAGAGATATCACCGCGGGAATCAACACGCAGATTGATTTCATGATGATTTGCGGAAGATAGCGTTGGCAAGAGGGCAAGGGGGCAAGAGGGCAATTTAAAATAGCTTCTTTGCCATCTTGCCCCTTAGCCATTTTGTCATTTGGCCATTTTGCAATTCCCGGGCGATACCAAATCCAAAGTATCCCGCGCTCTAGAAAAAAAAGCCAGATGAACCACATCATCGTCGCTCCAAAAACGAGATGCGGACTATCCGACCTACCCAGCGCCGTGCGAAAAAGGGCGATGCCAGCCAACAACAGTAGAAGCAATTTGGCGCTGGATTTGGAACTCCAGAGGCTTCGCTGTAATGCCCGATGAAGCAGATAAGTTGCAGCGATTAAATAGAGCAATACCGGCAGATACCAGCGGAATGTTTCGCTTTGAAAACTTTTCAACCCTTCGGTATTAACTTGAGATAAGAACGATGAAAGCGGCGGAAACTGAAGCCCCCAGATAGGAATCTGATAGGCAAGCTGGATATATGAATTTCGGACGAGGTCGTCGAGCACGCGGTACAATCCAAAATACACGACAAACGGCAGCGCTCCCAGAAATACGCCTGCGATGTAACAGAAAAGGGGCAATGGGCGTTTTCGTCCGGAGACGCCTTTCTGCGTGAAGCCGAATAAAAATAGGAACGCACTGCAGGTAACAAAAGCGTAAACTCCCATCTCGGTGCTGTAAAAAAACGCCAGACTCGTAACGATACCAGCGAGGATTAGCTTCCAGCCAAAAGCCAGACATGAAGCAATTATCTCTCGTCGCAACGGAAGCGGCGAAATTGGCCTCCATCCAGCGAACAATCCGCGGTCGTGTCGCGTGGTGATGTAATTTGCGACCAGCGCAATGTTGACTAAAAATATGCCATGCCGGTCGGAAACCGAAAAATTTTCTCCGGAGACGATAAATACAATCAATATAGCTGTGAAGCGGCTTTTGAAAACTTGTAAGCCGAGTAGATAAACACATACATATCCCAACGGTCCGAACAATCCTTCGAGAAATCGCACCGACGCTAATGTCTCACCGAACAATTTGCTAGCGAGCAACGGCCGATAAGCATTCAAAAACAGTCCATGTTGAATATAGATATCGCGGAACGGAATTCCGCCGCGCAGCAGTTCATTTAGCGGTGCAAGACGTTCGCCTTCATGAAATAAATCGAGTCCCCAGTGAACATTGCCTTTGCCGTAGAGGAGGACATAAAATAGTGCGGGAATCATCAGATACGATAGCAATCGTCGTGCAAGTTGGCAGGAATGGAGTTTATCTAACTTTTGCGGCGCAAAGAGCGCGAATACTTTTACGCCAATAAATCCAAGCGCGCAGAGAATAAATAGGGTCAGTTGTCCTGAAGGATATAACACCGAAGTCGCCAAAAGCAGAACCGTGGAAACATAAGCATATACGTCATCGGCAAGAGCGTCCTGAAAACGGCGATGTCGTATGCGGTTTATAAGCAGAGAATAAGCGCACCAAAACGCCAGCGCACTGAACGTTGTGATGAGCAGAATCTTTGAGCTATGCCAAAATGTTGACGAAGCAGGAGGATGAACAATCAACATGTAAAATCCGATACACAATCCCGCCGCCGATACAGTTCCAGCGGAATCAATGAACAATCGGAACGGCAGATTGCTTGATTTCTCGAGCGCGTATTTCGGCTTTTGTTTTCCTTTTCTTGAGATTTGCTTTTCATCATTTTGCGGTTTGGAAAGAAAAAAATTATAACAGAGCAAGCCGACTTTCGCAATCACGACCAGTCCAATCGGTATCCAGAGCAGTTGACCTACGGAAAGTTCAGGACGGAATAAGTCCTGGAGCGCAAGCAACAGCGGGATATAACCGAAAACACTCTGTTTTAAGATACGTCGCACAGATTTTTTAGTTAAAACTGCAGTTCCCGTTGAATATGCTATCCAGATAAACCAACAAAATGCTGTGAATATCGGCATAAAAACAAGAGCCGCAACGTAGTAGAACATCTCCTGTTGTTTGGGATATTGGTTGACGGAAACCCAAGCGACGATTCCCAAACGGTCATGAAATTCAAAATGAAAATATCGTCTCAGCGCCAGCGATAATCCCAATGCGAATACAAATCCGCAGATGGCGACAATTGCCCAGTAGATTCGGTATTCAGGTTTTCTGACTATTTTAAAAGTTTCTCGAAGTTGATTCTTCATAGGAAAAAACAGTGAAGAAAGTGTCTAAAATTTGCTGTTGGAGTAGATAGAAACTGAGTCTTTCCCCAAAAATCGGTTTCTGACTCTAAGAAGATAACAGATTTCGAGCCATAACGCAAGATTTTTTCTTTTTGTTGAATTTTTGCTTGAATCTGGGATTTAAAAATGGTAGAATTAAAATATCTAGGACTTATTGACAATACTTCAGCTTTCCTTGAAACCCTCGTATTTTTCTATTTCTTGAAACCCTGCCCTAAAAGGCGAAAAAGTTCCGCGAGAACCGTGGTTAGAGGAGGGGAATATCATGAAAAAACTGGAGAAAAAGAAGAAGAAGTCAGGAAAAGGCACTCAAAAAAAGAGAGGTGGCGGTAGGAGAAGATAGCCACCTCTGACGTGGAGTCAATTTCAATTGCGTAGGCATGTGTTCCTGACTTGTGACATCGACGCCTATAAATTTGGGGAACGCTCAGATTATTCTGGGGGCTTCTTATGAGGCAAAGCTATCCAGCTTCGTTCCCCATAAATATTTTCAAATTGGGGTTCTAATGTCAAAGAACTCGGGATTGGCGTGCGATTGACCTAATTCGATACCTGCTGGGAGATTGCACAAAAGTTTTCGCTAACCTTCATACTTTCATCAAAAAACGCCCTGTTCAATTCAACTGTGAGACTACGTATGCAGAAGTCGATGACCTTGCCATCCTCCAGATGAATCTACACAACGGCGCGGTAGGGACAGATGATGTATTCTGCTACCTCGGCTTTGCCTGAATTTTAAAGTCTTAGCTTTAGAGAGATTTCGGAAAGTAGGAAAGTAGGTCGAATTTCCAAATGAGGAGGTGTTCAAAATGATTTTAGTAGGCACATCGGGATATAGCTTCCAGGATTGGAAAGGGAATTTCTATCCCAAAGATATAAAAAACCACGAGATGTTGAATTTTTACACCGAGCATTTTAACGCCGTTGAAATTAATTCAACATATTATCGCATGCCAGAAACACTTGTGTTTGATAGGATGGTGGGGAAAACACCGGAGAATTTCGAGTTTGTGGTGAAAGCAAATAGGACGATGACTCACGAAAGAGAAGATAGCGCCTCTGTTTTTGATGCGTTCAAAGAGGGCATTCACCCGCTCATCGAGGCGAACAAATTTAGCGGATTATTAGCGCAATTTCCCTGGTCGTTTAAGAATACTCAACCCAATAGAGCATACCTGGCGCAATTTAAAGATAAAATAGGGGATTATCCATTAATAGTCGAATTCCGGCATAATTCGTGGATTATCGAACCCATATTTGACTTACTGCGCCGTCTGGATATCGCCTACTGCGCGGTGGATGAGCCTCGCCTGAACGGTTTGGTTCCACCCATTGCAGTCGCGACAAACAATTTAGGGTATGTGCGATTTCATGGACGAAATGCAGAATCTTGGTGGAGTGGTGATTCTTCAAAACGATACGACTATCTATACACTCAACAGGAACTATTTGAGTGGTTGCCCAAAATTGAAACAATCGAGAAATCCACTGATAAAACTTTCGTGTTTTTCAATAATTGCCACAACAGTCAAGCGGCGACAAATGCGCAGATGATGTTGAGTTTTATAAACAACCGTTCCTGATTCTCCATTGATGATATTGAGTTCGTTTCGCGGTCAAAAACGGTTGAAACAATCGGTTTAAAATAGCCCTATCAGTTTCCAATAACCAATCCCGGCTGTCATGAAAACGATAAGCCCAATAAGGTTCAGCCAGATGCCTGTTCTCAATAGGTCGCGCGTCGAAATATATTATTTGGTCGAATAAGCCATCGCATTACATGGAGTTGCAATCGGGAGCATGAATGCAAGAGCCGCGCTCATAGCAACACAATACATGGCAACAATGGGTGGAAGCTCAGCATTATCCGCGACAGATAGACGCGTATCCAGTATTTTGTGAAATACTTTTTAATTGAAAACCCTTTTACCGTTTTTTTAGTGATACCGAGCAACCCGAAGTGCCAGATAATACAGGCAAGTCCCGTCAACAATGAAATAGCAATGGTAGAACCTAAGTGGGTCTATACTTTCGACAACGTCCCGGCAACGAATCCAAGCGAGACAGAGAGCGGATAAAAGAGACCACTAAGACTTTTGTAGACCAATAGAAACTCGACTTTTTCAAGATAGAAGGCAACAAAACTTTTCTGTGGTTTTGCTGTGAACAGGAACTCATAACATTTTTGCTCAATCGCAGAAATGCCTGCGCCACTGGAAGGATTGAATATGAGCATTTTAGTCAACAAGGATACCAGAGTAATTTGTCAAGGAATAACAGGCAGCGCCGGCGGTTTTCATACACAGCGGATGGTAGAATATGGCACTAAAGTAGTCGGTGGTGTAACTCCAGGCAGAGGCGGCGCTGACGTAGATGGCATCCCTGTATTTAACACGATGACGGAAGCAGTCTCAAAAACCGGCGCAAACGCCTCGGTCATTTTCGTCCCCGCGCCCTTCGCCACTGATGCCATTATGGAAGCGGCGGATGCAGAAGTAGAATTAATCATCTGTATCACTGAAGGCATACCTGTTCTGGATATGGTCAAGGTCAAGCGATTTTTCGAAGACAAACCGACGCGCTTAATTGGTCCGAACTGCCCTGGCATAATCACCCCCGGCGAATGCAAAATCGGCATCATGCCCGGCTACATCCATAAGCCCGGACGAATAGGCGTTATCTCGCGCAGCGGCACATTGACTTATGAAGCGGTAGACCAACTGACCAAACTCGGATTGGGGCAATCCACCTGCATCGGCATCGGCGGCGACCCGATTTTAGGCGCAACTTTTATCGAGTTGTTGGAATTATTTGAAGCGGACGAAAATACCGATGCTGTCGTTTTGATTGGCGAAATTGGCGGGACAGCGGAAGAAGAAGCCGCACAATTTGTAAAAGCCCAAGTAACTAAGCCAGTCATTGCCTTTATCGCGGGACGCACTGCACCGAAAGGAAAGCGCATGGGACACGCAGGCGCTATCATCGCCGGTGGGCATGGCGCCGCAGAGGGAAAAATCGAAGCTCTCAATGCAGCGGGTATAACTGTCGCTGAAAGTCCCGCAGCGATTGGGGAGACAGTAGTTAAGGCGTTGGAAAGGAGAGATGCAAAATGACAAAAATATTTGGTTCGCTCAAGGCAACGACGCTTTTGGTATACGGTATCATTTTGATAGTACTGCTTTGCACGATAGCCTTCGCGAAAGAGGAACTCAAAATCGGGATGGACGCGCCGGATTTCGCGCTTCAAGATGCAGAAGATAAAAACTACAAGCTGAAAGAGATGAAAGGCGATGTCGTGATTTTAATCATGGGCAATAGCAAAACCCGCAAAGAGACCGATAAATGGGCAAAAGCGATTAAGAAAGATTATTCCAAATATGAAGAGCTTCCCTCCGAGCGAAAAAAAAAGTCCGCCCTTGGGCGCAGCGAAGGGTTGAAAATATTCATGATTGCCGATATGCGCAGCGTTCCCCGGTTCGTTCCCAGGGGGTTTATCAAGGGATGGTTGAAGATGAATAAGCCGCCGGCGACTTTGCTATTGGATTGGGATGGAAAGACTCACATCGCCTACAAACCGAATTCTTGCGAATTCGGCTACACTCAGAAGAGAAAGCCAACTGTTTTCATAATTAGCAAAGTGGGTAAGATTGCATATAGAATAGATGCAAACTACAATGACAAAACATACAAAAAAGTGAAGACGGAAATCAAAAGAAATTTGGAGGAAAATATTCTAATTAATGACGAGTGAAACGTGAAACATGAAGAGAAAAAAGAATCACGTTTCACCTTTCCAATTATCAAATAACCAGGATAGAATCTTGCCCTACGCCCCCATTTAAGAATTTATCCGAATAATAGCTACAACGGCAGCTTAACTTCCGTTCCTCTTCTAGCTGATTCATAGATAGCGAGGTTGAGTTCCACTGATTTGCGTCCTTCGTAACCATCGACAGCAGGCGCAGCACCTTCGTTGATGACTTGAATTGCATCTTCAATGACATTTCCTGGCCCAGGCGGAACTTCGACGACAGGTTCCTCATCGACAAATTCCCACACATCTGGTCCTCTGCCGATAACGCCTTTCTCGCCGTGTATTTCAATCATGGACAGTTGTTGCTTGCGATTATAAGTGGTCGTCGTCAGAATAGTGCCTAGCGCGCCGCTTTTGAATTTCACGATAGCGGCGGTCATATCCTCTGTTTCGCAGTTTTTATGTCCATAGACGCCGTAGTGTCCGATGACGGAATCGACAGGCCCCATAAACCACTGTAACAAATCAACAAAATGCACGCCTTGATTCATCACCGAACCACCGCCGTCCAATGCCCAGGTGCCATGCCAACCCTCATAGTATGGATCGGCTCGATACCACTTCATCCGTAATTCAGCGAGATAGACCTTCCCCAGCGCGCTTAGTTCCATCGCGCGGCGAATCTTTTTATTCATCCCACCGTAACGCTCTCCGAAATCGACCAGCAACTTTACACCGTTATCTTCGCAGCATTTTATCAACGCGTCGCACTTCTCCAAAGAGACATCCATCGGCTTGGTGGTAATGACATGCTTACCCCGCTTTGCGGCTTCCATTCCTATCTCAGCGTGCAAACCACTGGGCGTCATTGCCATTCCAACATCGATATCATCGCGGTCGAACATCTCCCGATAATCCTCGTAAGTATCACAACCGAACCTTTCCGCGGCGTTCTTCCTGCGCTCCTCAACTAAATCTGCAACCGCAACCAATTTCGCGCCTTCCGTCTGTGCGATAGTGCCGGCGCGGGACATGCCCATGCCTAATCCTACTACGCCAAAGCCCAAAACTTTTGAACTCATCAATTTACCTCCGATATTTTTAGGTACAAATTGTAGCACATCTGTGATGCCCCTGCAAGATAAAAAAGAATTGAATTTTCAAAGCGTAGATGATATAAATGGAGTTGAAATAAATCATCAAGAGAATCGTGAGATTTCATCATGAAAAATCCTTACATAACATAAGCAACTTTCAGAAAGTTCTTTAAACTTTTACCAATTAAGGGCGATGGGGAGAGTTGTGGTGCAGGTTTCCCAACCTG
>DTYX01000509.1 GCA_012961655.1 Candidatus Poribacteria bacterium | reverse complement strand
GTCCTCGAACGAAGTGAAGGAATAGAAGCCGAACTCTCACGTGACCTCTCGTTATTCCCCATAACTATGATGGGTGTGGGAATGATGATAGGAGCCGGTGTCTTCGTTTGTACTGGAATATCAATAGGAGAATCAGGCCCTGGAGGAATTCTCATCACTTTTGCTCTTAATGGATTGATTGCCTTGTTCACCGGGATGTCTTACGCTGAGTTGTCCTCCGCTATACCGAGAGCGGGGGGCGGATACGATTACGTCAGAGAAAGTTTCCGCGGCCCTTGGGGATTCATCACCGGTTGGATGGCATGGTTTGCTTCATCAGTAGCCGGCAGTCTATATGCCATCACCTTCTCTCTTTATAGCCTCCATTTTCTGAAAAGTTTTGCAATATTCCATGGTCTAGGGCTGGAAAATGTCGTGATTGAAAAGATTGTTGCCGGTATCATCGCCATTATCTTCATCTATATAAACTATCGTGGCGCGTCAGAAACTGGAGCGGCTGGCAGCGTAATGACCGTTGGGCAAACAATAACGCTGGCTATTATCATAATAGGCGGTGTTGTAACGGTCTTCCGACAACCATCAAGGCTGGAAAACTTTACCCCTTTTCTGCCGCAAGGTTGGGGCAAGATTATTGTGACGATGGGATTTACTTACATTGCCTTTGAGGGCTATGAAGTTATATCTCGAACCGCCGAGGAAGTCATCTCCCCCAAAAGATATCTGCCCAAAGCTATTCTATATTCTCTATTAATCGTTGTTACAACCTACCTTTTGGTAGCTTTTAGCGTCATCGTAGGCGTTGAAGGTCAAAGACAAGATGCCTGGGAATGGTTTCACCAGCGCGGCGCCACTGGCTTCTCAGACGCTGTGGCGCAAATGTTGCCGTTTGGAGGGATGTTGGTCATCATCGCGGTAATCTTCTCCAGCACCTCCGCCCTTAACGCGACTACTTACTCGGCTACGAGGGTCGCATTTGCATTAGGGCGAGATAAATATCTACCGCCAATTCTTGCACATATATCCAAGCGCACGCGAATTCCAGATGTCGCTTTACTCTTTTCAGCCATAATCATCTTGGGGACAGCCGTTGCGTTGCCCGTCGAGGATGTCGCCTCCGGCGCAAGTATTATGTTTCTTTTGACGTTTCTGCTGATAAATCTATCGGTCATAAAAGTTCGACAAGATAGAGGCGATGAATTGAGCTATGGTTACATCATGCCATTCTTCCCCTATATTCCGATAATTGCCATAGTCGCTCAACTTATTCTGGCAATCTGGCTAATCGATATGAGTATAATTGCCTGGATAGTTGCAGGTATATGGATTATCTCTGGGTTTGTCCTCTACTATGCTTATTCCAAAGGGAGAGCTATCGAAGAAGAGGAAGTTATTGTCCTGAGAGAAGCTAAAGAATTAGTTCGCAAAGAATATCAAGTTCTCGTCCCCGTTGCTAATCCCGCCAACGCCGCTAAATTGATGGATTATGCCACCAGAATAGCCAGAGCTAAAGACGGCGAAATCCTTATTATGAGTATGGCGATAGTGCCAGAGCAAACACCAATTTCCGAAGCGAGACAATTTGTCACTGCAAGTGAAGCGGCAATTAACGAGGCTTTGCAGCATGCGTCTGAGGATATTCCCATACACAGCACGGTTAGATACGGTCACAACCCCTCCAGAGGAATCATCGGGGCAGTAAGAGAACATGAAAGTGATTTGGTCATTCTCGGTTGGCGAGGACATTCATTACTACATGATTTTACTTTGGGCAGTACAATTGACCCAGTAATTGAGAGGGCAAATTGTGACTCTATAGTCGTCAAATTGGGTTCAGATGTTCAACCTAAAAAGATACTCGTGCCAATAGCCGGAGGACCACATAGCGGTTTCGCCTTGGAGATTGCCGCGATAATGGCGGAATCATTTGACGCGGAAATCACGGCAATACACGTTTTAAGAAGGGGAACGACTGAACAGGAAGCAAGAGCTATACTAGAACCGATTTTAGAATCGATAGGAGACAAAACGAAAATCGCTTCTGTTAAATTCATTGGGCCAGGCGATGTTGTCGATTTGATTATCGCAGAAGCTCAAGACTATGACATGGTAATCATCGGGGCGACGCTCGAAGGGTTATTCCGACGGGTGGTATTCGGCTCGATTCCCGAACGAATAGGCAAAGAGTCAGACAAGATCGTTATGATGGTTAAGAAAAATTTGGGACTACGTTCATGGGTGCAGAAATGGCTTGGCAGTTGAGTAAGTGGAAGGAGATAAATATGAGCGTCGAACATCTTGTAGGTGTTATCATTATTGCGTTGGCGTATTGTACCTTTTGCGCCTTAGTTTTTTACAGTAATAGAATCGTCGAAAAGATTCATAAATCCGACGCCGGTACTCTACGACAGATTAAACGAATACTAAGCTCCAAGGAGAATGATAATGGCGAAAGTTAAGCTAGTGTTAAGAATTATGGCAGTTAGCAAGTGGCCCTGAATATAGGGAAGACTGGTTTGTAGTAAGGCAATTTATTGTCGTTCCTTACCTCGTCTTCCCTACGCAAGTGGTATATAATCACAGGATTTAGCTGACAAGGAGAACAACATGAGTGAAATAAACAAAAGCGGTAGTATGCAATACAGGACGTTAGGCAAAACCGGTATCTCGGTTTTTGCTCCGATGAGCAAAGCGCTCGACTGCTGCAGCCGAAATCACACTCCCAAGCGGATATTCGTCAAGGGCGAAGTTTAACAGGGTACGCTGACCTTGAGTGGCATAACAGCATCTGTTCCAAAGTGCGTTCCAGATGCTCTCACGCGTTAATCCTGAAGCAATCACAGCAGTCAATCCACCAACCGATGGACTCTCGTCGGGGTCAAGCCCAGCAAGTGGAGAACGCCATTCGCCGGGCAACCCGCGGTGTGTATCCGTGCCGCCGACAAAGCCCACCTTCATTCCATGCTGCAATGCTGACCACACCGATGAACCAAGCTCACCGAAAGAGACGTTGCCACCTACGGTTTCGCACTCGAAACTACCTCGATTTTGGCTCATCTCGATCAACCGCTCGAAAACGGGGTCGTGGGTAGTAAAATCATGTTCCGTCCAGAAGGTGCGCCGGCTAGATTCCGAATGCACATTCGTGTGATGCGGAATGACCAGCGCCTCGCGCCTTTCCAGCGATGCGAACAACGCTTCCACACTCGAAGAATCGGGTGCAGGATGGGCCACTTCCGTCGCCGGGAAATAGACATTCTTGTGACCAATAGCAAAGCCAATCTCACACGCCGGCAGTGTGACAAACCTACCTGGTTCGTAAAACTCATCATCTATCGCAAGATCTGCTTCCCAGATACGCACATTGTTGGTGACGACGCAAAAGTCAAGTTCAATGAGAAATTATATCAGATTAACGGATGAAATCAAGCCAAATAAAGTTTATCACTAACCCCGTCGTCCCGGCGGATTATAAGGATGCCTGGCCGCTACCTCCTCATTGAGTTCAACCCCCAGACCCGGTTTGGTAGGAGGTATGATGTAGCCTTTTTCCCACTTAATAGGTTCCCTTAAAATCTCCGCGTGGAAGCCAGACCATATCTCAATGCTTTCTTGTATAAGGAAGTTCGGACTGCACACGTCGATTTGGATATTCGCCGCCCCCGCCACCGGGCCACAATACATCCAGGGGGCAATCTGAGCGTAGTGCGCCTCGCACATTCCGGCTATCTTTTTCAGTCCCATGATGCCGTTCAAGCCGACGTGCGCTTGGATAATCTGCGCTGCCTGTTTTTTGAGCAGGGAGTTAAAGTCGTATATTGTGGCAAGTCGTTCACCTGTGGCGATGGGAACCGAGGTGTGCTGTGCTACTCGCGCCATTTCATCGATGTTCTCCGGCGGCACCGGCTCTTCGAACCATAAGGGTTCATATTGTTCCAGCATTCTGCCAAATCTTATCGCGCTGTGTGTGGTCAATTGGCCGTGCGTACCCATCAGAATGTCAGCCTTGTCCCCGACCACCTCACGAATGCTTTTCACCACAGCCTCCGCATAGCGCAATTCCTCAAGGGAAATAT
>DTYX01000508.1 GCA_012961655.1 Candidatus Poribacteria bacterium | reverse complement strand
CCTCTTTCCGACCGGGTGAAGGAATCGCTCTTTAGCATTCTCAGATATGAAGTCGTGGATGCCAATTTTCTTGACCTGTGCGCTGGTAGCGGCAACGTGGGGATTGAAGCCTTAAGTCGTGAGGCCGGCGCTGTAACTTTTATCGATAGAAATCCTCTCTGCATTAGAATGATTACCAGAAATCTCCAAAAATGTGGTATTGCAACCGATGACCCGCGAGTGACTGTCCTGTATATGGATGCTTTGAAAGGACTAGCATACCTTAGTAAAAATAAAACAACGTTCGATATTATCTTCCTTGGCCCACCATATCATTCCGAAATTCTTCTAAGGAGTTTAAAGCAGATATCCGAACTCGGACTCTCATCCCAAAATGGTACCATTATCGCTGAACATCACCGCAAAGAGTATCTACCTGATGAGATTCATCAATTGACCTTGTTCAGACGAGAAAGGTATGGGGATACGATGTTGTCGTTTTATGAATTAGGGGAAATATGATATGGACATAGGGCTCAAACGTCGAGTTGTACAAAGGATACTGTCTTGTTCAATTATCTTCGTTTCATCATGTGCCTGAGGAAGGGAAAATATGACAGAATATCGACATATTATATGGGACTGGAATGGTACTCTCTTTGACGATGCATGGCTATGTGTAGAGATTGTCAATGGATTGTTGCGCAATCGTAATAAGCCTTGCATTAGCCACAAGCAATATCAGGAGGCATTTGATTTTCCTATTGAATCATTCGAGAGCGTAGCAACAGAGTTTATCGTTGAATATGATAAGCGGCGATTCGAGTGTAAGTTGCAAGATAATGCCATCACGGTTCTGGAAGCTTGTGCAGCTACTGGCTTTGCGGTAAAACGAAGTCGTCCGTTCTGCTATGAGACAATTATTTTAACGTATTTCATGCCATTTAAGCTAAGCAAGTTTCAATTAATTTGTTAAAGTTCTAGCGGATTATCCCTTAGTTAATTGAGGTGGCCAATGGTGGCGCAAGTTTCCAACTTGCGATGCAGAAACTGATGAATAAACTTACTTACTCAATCTTGATATTTATATCAATCATAATATTGGGATGCGGAGCTGCGAACCAAAGCGGGACAAAAAGTTCTTCTAAGCCTACCAGGAAATCAGGCGTTATTAATGAAGATGAAAACTGGTCCGGAAATA
The DNA here is from genome assembly GCA_012961655.1 of Candidatus Poribacteria bacterium. GTDB lineage: Bacteria > Poribacteria > WGA-4E > DTYX01 > DTYX01 > DTYX01. The sequence continues at coordinate 940 of DTYX01000508.1, read as the reverse complement.
TTCTCATAGAAGATGATATCACAGTTCCTGAAGGAGTGACCTTAACCATTCAACCAGGCGCAATTGTGGGATTCTACGTTGAGTCCAAGAAAAAAATGATTCAGTTCACTGTCAACGGCACTTTATACGCTGAAGGCAATGAACAACGCCCGATTCGATTTACCTCTCTGACGATGAAACATAATCCTGGAGATTGGGCGGGAATTACTTTTGGCAAGACCAGTTTAAACTCAAGTCTCAGTTTCAACATTATTCAATACCATCAGCAGATACTCGTCCGTTCCGATTCACTTAGGATAACGAATAACATAATCACAAACGGCAGCGGCGCTGGAATCATTTGTGATTCTGCTTCGCCATTTATCGAAGACAACGAGATAACGAAAAATGAAATCGGCATCAAATGCGTCGGCAATACCTCAACGGAAATCTCAAGGAATCTCATCAGAGCAAATACCTATGGCATTGTATGCGAAGATGGCGCCACTCCGAAGATTACCCGCAATATCATCAGCGATAACCGCCAGGACGGAATTATCAGTTATTCCGCTTCTTCACCTACCATTACATCCAACAATATCCTCCGCAATGTAGGCTGGGCTGTCTACAACGGCGGACGTCTATCCGACAATTTCATTCAAGGCAACAATAAGGCGGGGCCGAGCGCTGTGGAGAGAGGAACAGAACCCACCAGTGAACAGTATTACGGCGTTGAGGAAGTCGAACAACCACGCTCATCAGAGGTTATGGACGCAGGTCCACATGAACGCAGATAGTCAGATGCCACTTCAAGTAACCTTAGGTAACTTGTACTATCGCTAAACCCGTGAGAAGCCTCATCAGATAAGGATTAACCTTCTGTTAGAAAGTCAGTGATAATGAGCTTTCAGAATTTCCGAAAAATCTCATAAGTAAGTTAGAATTAAATTTGTCCACTTTT
>DTYX01000507.1 GCA_012961655.1 Candidatus Poribacteria bacterium | reverse complement strand
GTCGCAAAGGGAGCAGAATAGGTTCTTTCTGTTTGACTAGTACGGTGCTCAAAAGCCATATCTAACAGAGATATCATATTCACTTTAAGTGAGTGGTAAGTATTCAGCAGCATCCAGACTTTCGTTTCTACTATAACCTGTCCAATTCTTCTACTGCCGTTGCGAAAAAGAGAGTTGAACAATCCCTGTTCCATATAATAATCGCCTTTTACCCATCCCAAGCCTGTGCTGCCAAATGCGGCGATAGCGCCGCCTTCTTCGAGATTTACCAGTTTTTCGTTTAAGCCACTTTTCCCTGGGTCATCGAAGTAACTTGTGAAACAGGTAAAGCTGGTGACAAAAGCGGGGCGATTTTTATTCAAGAGAAATTGAACGTCATTTAGGGTAAACAGACTCGAATCAGCCCAGATATGCCCCCCACCATGTCCAGTAAAATGGACGAAGGAACTTCCCGCGTTCCAGAAATCCAACAGTTGCGCTGTATCACCATAATACGAAGAATTGGGGTCAGTATATACTCTCGCTACTTTGTAGCCAAGGTCAATCGGCACGTAATCCTTCAGTAACTGTTCGCTATCCCTGATAAAATCACCCGCCGCGGCTAGCATAAGCAAACACCTTCGCCAATCTCCCAGTACGGGTTGGCTTTCATAGCGAATAATTTTTTCTACAACGGCTCGCGTAGCTTCCTTCGTGCGGGTCGTAATCCGTCCGATGAATAAGTCTGGCAGCGGGTCATCGCCGTTGACGCAGGCGTAAAAATGGTCGCTGGCAGTCTGCCCCCATTTATAAGTATTAACATAATATGCGGGCACATAATTTTTTCCTCGTCTAAAATCCCATGACGCATCTCCGACCAAAAGGATGTATGAAGGCGCTGGTGGACGCCAATAGTGATACGCGTAACGAATGAATCCCCGAATCGCTTCGGGTGTCAGCAAGCCAAAGGAAAATTCGTCATAGATATCCTGCACTTTCACAACCGCAACGCGAAATTTATTGCTTCTATATTTCGCTAATGGCAAAACAGCTTCGTAAAACTCATCATACACGATTATTATGTAATCCGCGCCGTTTAAAGATGAACGTAGTTTAGACGACTCATCTTTGACAATCGCCTTCGGACTTTTTTTATTCTCTGCGGTCAGGGCGATATATTTGGTTGGTTGAACAATCTCATCAAAGAAAGTGACAGCATAATTGATACTACCTGTCTCATCTACACCATCACTCTCAATTTTGATATTAGTTAGCTTGCTGAACCCACCTTTGTAAATCTCAATATTTGGATTGGTGAAACCGGTGATTTTGAACTGATACAATCCTTTATTCGGAATTTCAAACTCGATTCGATTATTGTAGGCCCTGAAAGCCCGCCAATGTTCAACTTCAAACCAGTTAAGATATACTCTATCCTCTTTGCCTGCAGAAGTATCAGTTCGTAAAGTCAACATGAGGACATTTTTTCCTTCCTTGAGAAACATACTATCCAACGGAATTTCGAGAAGATATTTTTCCTGCCCACGCCATCGGATACTAGAAAGCGAAGCGCCATTGACAAAAGCCGATATGTGATGGTCGCTTAGAGTGTGACCATGAAACATAATTCGGATTATAGATTCCGTATTTTGCTGGATGTCATGTAGTTCAAAAGGATATTCATGTATACCTGGCGACATATTTTTCCAGAACCAGATATCTCGTCTTTCATCCACATAGCCCAGACTGCCGCGAAAATTGTCTTGTTCAAAGTGAGCGGCAGCCTGATAAGATGCAGGCCTGGCGGCTATCGAATGATTTTCTTCAGGAGTTGCGTCTTCGATAGCCATTCGTGTGCCGCGTCCGATGTGCTCCCCCCAAGAAAGCCAGTATACATTTTCAGTAGTATATTCGCCAAACAAGGAATAAGTTCCCCTATTAAACTCTCCCTGAAATTCTATGTAATCCATAAAGTCAAAAGTCCCATCGTTTTCCCCTGAAACAAAAATCGGAACCGCTTTACCTTTATTGCTTAATTCCAAAGTTTTGGGATTAATATCAGCAACATCAATCCCCGCTTGTTTTAAATCCCGATAGGTCAAACGGTAAATGCCATCCTGGTCTACAATTAGCTTGTAAGCGGTAGAATTAAGGTTACTCTCTTTTTGTGGCGCTCTTGGGGAGATAGATTTTATCAAAGGAAAATTCGGATTGAAATTGACGATAAGGTCGCGGTATATCCGTTGAAAGTCAGAATTTTCAATCTCTCCAGAAGCATTGCGACTATCTGCCGAAGGCGCTGAAGAGGGTCGAGGTCGGCTGAAGGATTGTCTGGAGTATTGGAAAGAGACCGTAAGCTCAAGCCTGCGGTGAAATTTGACTTCATTTCGAAGAGGATTATATTGGATGGGATAGATACTCACATTCGCCACACGCACATCGCGCAAAAAACCAAGCGCCTCAATTTCAGCCGGATACTGCGGATAAAACGCATCCTTTGCATAAATCGCTTCATCGAAGTAAGGGATACGGTAACCTGAATAAGTCATCGTTTCTTTCGATTCAACTCGCAAGTCCACCTGCGCGTTTGCTGGAATCTGCAGTAAAACGCCTTTGATAGGCAGTTGCGGCTTACCTTCTTCGATGATATAAGTTAAACCTTTCAAAGTCAAGCGCTGAAAAGTCTGACCTTCCAAATCCACCGACTCAACGAAAAATGGCAGGCCATTTTCACCGAGAGAAGGCGTTACAAATTCCATCACAACACTTTTGGTATCGGAAGCGAGCACCCTAATGTAATTATCCTCTGCTCCAATCAGACGTTGAGAAGATGTGTTGATAGCAAATAATATAAAGAGTAAAAGACATGAGTATCGCATGAGAATTTTCATCATGATATCGAAAGTAGAGTAAGCGACTCGTGTGCCATTTTGCCTCGGAAGTTTTAGCATGCCACAATCTTTACAAGCATTTTCCTACGTTTAGGGCCATCGAATTCACCAAAGAAAATTCCCTGCCATGTCCCAAGCATCAAACGTCCGTTTTCTACTGGGATAGTTTCCGATGGGCCAATGATACTTGCTTTGATATGCGCGGCGGAGTTGCCTTCCAGATGTCGATATTTATCTTCAAAAGGGATAACTTTATTAAGAGTGAAAATAATATCTTTAACCACATTTCGGTCAGCGGATTCATTGATGGTTACCGCCGCAGTTGTGTGCGGCACATAAAGATAACAGATGCCCTCGTTAACTTCACTTTGCCCAACGAGTTCCTGAATTTGAGATGTTACATTGACAAACTCAGTTTGGGTACGTGTTATAATCTCAATTTGATAAATCATTTATCTCTTCCGTGATGAATGTGTAAACGGAATTTGGAATTCGGAATTTACTCGATATCGAAGAGCCGAGATTACTTAAACCTCTGCTTGAAGTCGTTGATAGCATTTTTCAACTGTTCCGTCAGTTCATCGCTCAATTCGCCGCTCTCGCGAATCTGGCCGAGAATTTCGGTATGTTGTTGTTCCATGAAGGTCAACAATTCAGCTTCAAATCGTTTTACTTGGTCTAGTGGAATATCGTCCAGAAAGGCGTTCGTACCGGCGAAAATGGCCACCACCTGTTTCTCTATCGGCATCGGTTCATACTGGTCCTGTTTAAGCAATTCTGTCAATCTATCGCCGCGCGTCAATTGGGCTTGGGTTGCGGCATCGAGGTCCGAACCGAATTGGGCGAAGGCCGCGACTTCACGATAGCGGGCTAAATCAATACGCAAACTGCCGGCCACATCGCGCGATTTCATGGCTCTAATCTGAGCATCGCTGCCGACGCGGGAAACGGAGATACCGACGTTAATAGCTGGGCGGACGCCGCCGTGGAACAATCTGCTTTCTAGGGAAATCTGCCCATCTGTGATAGAGATAACGTTGGTGGGAATATACGTCGAAACATCGCCTTCATGGGTTTCGACTATCGGCAAAGCGGTCAGTGAACCGCCGCCTAGTTCATCACTCAATTTCGCCGCCCGTTCTAGCAGACGGGAGTGAAGATAGAAAACGTCTCCTGGGTACGCTTCTCGTCCCGGTGGACGGCGAAGTAACAACGACATCTGACGGTATGCCCAACCGTGCTTGGTCAAATCATCGTAAATAACCAACGCATGTCGCCCGCTGTCGCGATAGTATTCGCCAATTGTCGCGCCGGCATAAGGAGCGAGGTACAACAACGGCGCCGGTTCACTGGCAGTCGCCGAGACGACCACAGTGTAGTCCATGGCGCCGTATCGTTCGAGTGTATCTACGACTTGAGCGACCGTTGAGCCTTTCTGGCCGATTGCGACATAGATGCAATACACATCTTTGCCTTTTTGATTGATTATGGTATCTATTGGAATAGCAGTCTTGCCTGTTTGCCGGTCGCCGATAATCAGTTCACGTTGTCCTCTGCCGATTGGGGTCATACTATCAATCGCCTTCAATCCGGTGTATAGAGGTTCCTTGACAGGTTGGCGTTCTATTACAGAAGGCGCTTTGCGTTCTACGGGACTGGTTTCGGTCGTTTCAATTGCACCTTTACCATCTATGGGTCTGCCAAGAGGGTCTATCACGCGTCCCAGCAATGCATCACCGATGGGAACTTCAACAATGCGGTTTGTGCGTCGTACTTCGTCCCCCTCTTTGATGAGTTTATCCTCGCCGAAAAGTACGCAGCCAACATTGTCCTCTTCAAGGTTGAACGCTAAACCAAGAATGTCATGAGGGAACTCTACCAACTCATTGGCCATTACGTTCGCCAAACCGTGTACGCGTGCGATACCGTCGCCAACTTCTAAGACCGTTCCCATATCGTAAACATCCACTTCTCGGGTGAATTGTAAAAGTTGTCGTCTAAGAATATTTGAAATTTCATCTGGACTAACTTCTCTTGCCATAGTTTAGAACCTCATCAGATAGTTTTGATTCTTTAATATTTGGTGTGGTAAGCGTTTTTATTAATCACGAAGACATGATAAAATTATTTCGTATTACGTATTACGTATTGCGTATTACGAGCCTCGAATTGTAAATTCTGATTACCACACTCGATATCGAATAACCATACAAAAACCTTACTCTTCGCACATTGCGACTATTCCAATCCCAACTCTTGTTGTAAACTCTTCATGTGTAAGATAACATCGGGATGCGTTGGGTCAAGCTCAGAGGCTTTTTGGAAAGCTTCGAGCGCTTCCTTGGGTTTATCCAACCAATAGTATTTAATCTTTCCAATTTCCACCCAAGCATCAGAGCGTTCGGGGTCTAATTGCACGACTCGTTCATAAAGTTCCAAAGCCCAGGAATAATCTCGCGCGTCGCCCCCGCGTGATACCGATTGAGCTTTGAGGTCAAGTAAATCGATTAAATCATTTTTAGCGTCCTGGTAAGTTTCGTCTATCGCTATGACTTTCTCCAACTCATCGATTGCTTCGTCGATACGCTGGGTCTGTTTGTATAATCGAGCGAGCATAAAGCGCGCTTGCAGTCCGTAAGGCGCCGGCTCAAAACGCGGTCTGGTAAGATTTGTATCATAATTAATAGCCAGTTTATATTCTTTAATCGCTTCTTCATAAAGTTGGTTCGCGTGATATAAAGCGCCGAGATGGTAACGAAAACCTGGATTTTGAGGTTCGGCTTTCAAAGCGAGTAGGTATTCCTTGGCGGCTTCCCCTGACAAACCGTCATTGCGAAAAATCTTACCGCGTAAAAAATGCGCTTCGGCGTTTTTAGATTCGAGTTCCACCACTCTATCCAGTTGTACCATTGCATCATCGTTCCAGTTATTCCGATAAAAATAGATGTTTGCGAGCTTGATACGCGGCTCTACGAGGCTGGAGTCTTTCCTAAGGGCACTCCAATACATCAGCGATGCCGTAGCGAAATCGCCCTCTTCATACAGCTTATTTCCCCGTCGCAGATAATCCGAAACAGTCATTTCTGACTTATCTGTGTTTGCCTCTCGATTACCCCCTTTCGTGAGTCCGCATCCAACAATTCTGATTAAACTAAATGATAAAAAAATGATTATCAAAACTGCTTCCGTCGCTATCTGAAATTTTTTCATCATACGCGTGAAGCTTTACCGTGACTTCACATCTCCACCTCATTCAAAACGTCAATAAAATCCGAAAACTTTTCTACTTTTGCCGCGTCCACGACTAATTGTCGCAAGGCAGATAAGTTGTTAATCGCTTGAATTTTTCCCTCCAACTGTTTTATAATACTCATCTTTCGCATTATGAAAAAGGTAAGGTGGATATACATCAAGCATCTTTTCGTTAAGCAACTTATCGCCATCTACTTCTCATAGTTTAACAATATTATATCGAAATGTCAAGACCTATTGCTAAATTTTGAATTTTTTTCTTGACAAATTCATTTTCATCTAGTATACTTTATAATTAATTAGTCTGAGCGGGAGTAGCTCAGTGGTAGAGCCCTACCTTGCCAAATGGTTTGGCACAGAAAAACTCGTAAGAGTAAGTTTATTTATTTTTTCTTTGCCACCATGTCATAAATATAAGAAGAAAAAATAAAACTT
>DTYX01000506.1 GCA_012961655.1 Candidatus Poribacteria bacterium | reverse complement strand
TTCCCACGAGTGTTGCCCTGCACCAAAAGCAACATCACCGGGGTGATTTCAAGCATGGAAAAGAAGGGACTGGTGGTTCGCCGTCACGATACCGAAGATCGAAGGGTGGTACGGGTGAAACTGACGGAGAAAGGGAGCGCCATTGCCGCTGAACTTCCCCCTTACCATCAATTATATGCCGGCTCCCCCACGAGCCAGCTTTCGTCAAATGAGATTGAACAACTGTGCAATCTGTTAGAGAAGTTGCAGACATTATCCGCTGAAAAGCACATTGTAGGTCAATTTTCCAAAATCGACATTAAAAATTCTCGATAAATCGAAGTCGAAATCTGTTCGCTTCGCTCACCAACGACTTCGGCTTATGGAATTTCGACCTACCAAATATAGGGTATTGTGAGGCACTGAAAATTGTTGAAAATTTTACGAAAGTATAGGAGGAAAAATTGATGAAGAATATAGTTATCTTCACTCTTCTTTTCAGCTTGCTTTGGGGAATCTCGCCCCTTTTGGCTCCAGTCGGGGCGCTCAGTTGGGATTTCGACAAGAAATCCGATGCGGACGACTGGAAAGCCATCCGGGGTGAATGGTCGATTGTTCTGAAGGAAGGGGTCTTCGAGGGGAAATCCGATTTAGATGAAGGATGCGCTATTGTCAATAAGAAGGCATGGGATGATGCCTGGGTTGACTACACTCTGGAAGTCCGACTGAGGAACATGGGCACAGAGAACCATTTCGGCATCGGCTTTCGGGACGATGGGAAGGGAAATCATTACGGGTTCTACCTCAACGATTTTAAAGGTCCTGAGACGAAATACTGGTTCGGAACCTTCTTAAATGGTAGGTATCAGGCTTTAGCGGGGAGCTGGGCGGAGGATGGAAACTACAAAGATGCCGAGGCTTGGAACGTCATGAAAGTGGTGGTCAAAGGATTTACCTTTGACCTGTATGTCAATGACAAACTCCTCAAAAGCGTCACCGACCCTAATAAAACCTTCAAAGTAGGTCCAGTGGCTCTCGTCAGCGACAAACACATGAGGACCGCCATCGCTCAGTTTGATTATGTCCAGCTCGAAGGTCCGGGCATTCCAATGGCAGTGGAGGCACATCCTGGAAAATTATCAACGACCTGGGGCGACATCAAATTTTCCAGGCTCTACGTGGATTAGATGGGAAAGCAACTTAATAAATCTCATATGCGTAATACGTGAAACGTGATGCGTATTGCGTAATGGGAATATCAGGATTTTAATGCAACCATCAATAGAAGAATCGGGATGGATGGTAAAATAAGTTTCCGTTAAGGTCCGACAGATGAAAGTTTAACTAAAAGAGTCCGGGCCTAAACTCAGCGAGTTAGGCGCGGAACTTATGACTCGGAGGAAATGAATATGGCAAAACGAATCAAAGAACCAAGAATCGCGCTCTATCCAGCGCCGGTAGTTTTGGTAAGCTGTGCCGATGTGCAGGGCAAGCTGAATATCATCACCGTCATCTGCGCGGGAATTGCTTGTGTGAAACCCCCAATAATCAGCATCGGCGTGCATCCATGGGTCTATTCTCACTCTCTGATTGAGTCCACAGGCGAGTTCGTAGTCAACATTCCGACAGTTGACATCCTTGCAAAAGTTGACTACTGCGGGAGCGTCTCGGGTCGCGAGGTGGACAAGTTCAAAGAAACGGGGCTGACGCCAGTTCCAGCATCACAGGTCAAGCCGCCGTTGATAGAGGAATGTCCGGTCAATCTGGAGTGCGTAGTCCGTCAGATTCTTCAACTGGGCATCCACCACCTGTTTCTGGGTGAAGTGGTCGCAACGCATTTGGACGAAACGCTCATGGATGCCAACGGTAAGGTACAGGGGGAGAAGTGCAATCCGTTAGTCTATCTCTACCTCAGCCGCGAATAACGGAATGGGCGGCAGCAAGGATAGCTCCTATTTGAAGGGGTGGAGAGAAACCATGATAAAATCAGGCAGAGCGGTGCTGTCTCTTGATTCATACGCCCATGGTCAGAGGGCATATCGCTCGGAATATGAGCCCCCGGTGGTTTGGTTTCACCAAAAGAACCAGGTCTATCGGTTCCGTGACCTGATGATGCAAACAGTTATCGACTATCGCCGAGCGATGGATTACCTAGAAACAAGGAAAGAGATTGACAGAGAGAAAATTGGTCTCATCGGAATTAGCCTGGGAGCGTTTCAAGGGGGTGTGTTAGCAGGTGTGGACGAGCGGGTTAAAGTACCCGTATTGATTGTAGGAGGGGCTGGTTTGATGGATGAAGTCAACCCGGCGACTTTTGCACCTTATATTTCACCGCGTCCTCCAACAATTACCACTGCGGTAACGCATACCGCAATCAATTTTACTTTTCCTTTCAAAACGTGATTCCGTCGTTGCAAGATTTTCCTCAGCAGTGACCGCCAAGACACCGGGAGGACCAGGCTCCGTTCCAGAGATGTATCGCAAGCGCCATCCGGTCCATCTCACTCGCCCGTTCAGCAAACAGGCGGCAAGCAATCCCTTCTAGCGCCTCGCGCACTAAATAGACAACTTCAATCTCCTCTGCCGTCCAGGTCTTAACCCGCACGCCCCACTATTGAATTTAACGACTATTTTAATAAGCCGAGCAGGAACGTTTGGATTAAGTTTGAAGATAGTCTTCCACAAGATGGCTGGGGTCCCTATCTTGATAGTTTCACTTTGGAGTATGTGGTCTCCGCCGCTATAAAAACAACGGGCAAACTTACCACTACCTGGGCAAGCGTCAAAAACCGATGACAGATGTTGATGTGAAGTTTTTCCAGACATCAGGGTTTAATCTTACTCGGAGGGGGCATGATGAATGATTATTCAGACACTCTGGGCAAAATCATTGCCACACGATTTGGTATTCATCGCGGTATAGATTCGCCTGGCGTTCCACCAAATTCTAAGGAAGCGATTCGCAGAGCCATTGAAACCCACCCTGTGTTTGTAGAATTTGACGTGTTCTACTCGGAAGCTGATGATACTATACGCACAGGTCATCCACCGCAGCAGCCCCTTGATGAACTGGAGGATATATTGCCTCTTTTTGAAGGGTCAACCATATATCCAAAAATTGATGTGAAACTCACACAGACATATGACTGCCACGACATGATTGATGCTATCATTGAGTGTGGTTCCAGTGTGGATATCGATTTCATTTTGGTAAATATCGGAGGCGAGGGTGGTCTAGAACGGATGATGGAGGCGGAATCATACTTCTGTTCGAAAATAGAAAACGGACCACAATTTAAACTGAATATTGACCTTGCCAGGTATAGAACGCGGTATGCGGGCGATTCTGAGGATGGCAAACTGGATGATATTATCGATTCTCACGTCAGCAAACGCGCTAATTACATATATTCTGTCAGTCCCGAAATCCATGAAGAAGATTGGTCAGCGACGGCGAATTTCTGTGAAAAACACGGAATCGCCGTCATCTGTTTCTGGCTCCGCGGCTGGCCAGATAATCCTGAACCCCATGTTTATGGTTCAACGTTAGTGGCGGCTCTGGATATAGAGAAAGAATATACGGGCATTTCTGTTTATTTTGACATAAATCCACGTGATGTTATCGATGATATAGGCAATTAGTACGAATCTGAGATGTCTGAGTGTTTAAGCAGCCCTTCTTTTTCATCAGCAAAAACTTCTCATGTCAAGCCGATGTTCTACAATGTGCCGTTGTGCCCAATTCTCGAAGCGAAAAGTGGCGATTTTGCACATCTCCAAAAAATCTTGACATTTCTGTAACATTATGCTATGATAGTTAAGGCTTAACTATTGTAATCTGAACTATTTTCCCACGAGTGTTGCCCTGCACCAAAAGCAACATCACCGGGGTGATTGGCAGTATGGAAGAGAAGGGTAGATCCTAGAAGGATAATAGAAACTGTAATTTCGATCTTCGGCGGGGTGCTGGGCAAACATGCCCTGAGGAACACAATCCTT
>DTYX01000505.1 GCA_012961655.1 Candidatus Poribacteria bacterium | reverse complement strand
GGGTTGTTTTGACAAGATTATCGTAGGTCGATTTTCCAAAATCGACGTTTTTCGTCGAGATGTGAATCTCGACCTACAAGATGTCACGATTTATTTCACAGAACACTATTGCAATTTTTCGAGAAACGAGTTAAAATTAGATAAGTATAACTTAGTTTCAAGGTAATTGTCAAAGGTTTTATTATTCAAAACCCGTCTTCTCGGAGAAAATGGGTTTTTGAAATTGGCTTTTCTTCTCATGGGAAATTTCTGTTATTCAAAATTTCTCACTTGATTATTTTTCTGAATATCTATATCAACAGTAGCATGAACATTATTGACTTCAACTTTCTAGTTGCCGCTTTAAGGTTGGCAACTCCCATAACAATTATCGCTATCGGCGAGACTTATTCAGAGCGGTCTGGAATCATCAACGTTGGCGTAGAAGGAATGGCTATTCTGGGTGCATTGGTTTCAGCAGTAGTTAGTTTTTACACCGGCAATCCCTGGATTGGACTTTCAGCAAGTGTAGTAGCAAGCGCCATATCCGGGTGGCTTCACGCCTTATGGTGTATTCGTTTCTCCGCCAATCAGATCGTAAGTGGAATAGCAATCAACATTCTGGTGATGGGCTTGGCTTACTTTTCCACCAGTATGATTTGGGGCTGGAGGGGAACTTCAGGTTCAGCGGCCACTTTAAATATCTGGATTATCGTTGGACTAATGTTCGGCGCAATACTGATTTCGCAAATTTTTATCTATCGGACGCGATGGGGGCTCCGACTTAGAGTTGTTGGCGAACGTCCTGAAGCTGCTGATACAGCCGGCATTAATGTAGCAAGAACACGCTATACCTACACGATTTTGAATGGAGCTTTTTGCGGACTTGCCGGCGCCTTTTTTTTTAACAACCTCGGTCGATTCACCGCTGGAATGGTGGGTGGTAGAGGATTTATCGGCATCGCAGCTATGGTCGTTGGGAACTATATACCGGTTCGAGTTTTGGGCGCAGCCTTCCTTTTCGGTTTCATCGACGCCCTTCAAATGCGACTTCAGGCGTTTATTCCCTCGCAATTCTCTATTATGCTTCCTTACCTGCTTACCGTAATCATTTTGGCTGGATTTATGGGTAAAGCTGATATTCCAAAAGCTCTGGGAAAGTCTTAGTTTGACTTTGGTAAATTAAAATGAGCTCCAATCGTAGCCCAACTTTCTAAGTTGGTTTCTTCTAAGGAAAGGGTTTTGAAAGTGGAACATCCCGAGAATCGGGGGGAAAACCGTATGTTTTCTCTTCAACCAAGATAGAATCTTAGGCTCTACGAGCCAATCTACCAAAGTCAAATCAGACCTTATTAGACTTTAACGAGCGAGAGCTATGTAGTCAGTCAAGATGCGGGCGTTTTTGATAAAGGTGGAACATGAAATTTTTCCATCGACAACCCATCTACCTTGAGCATCCTGCTTTGCAATCACAGCCCGGACTTGAGGTTCGAGCTTGACCAATCTCTTGCGGCGAGATTCATCCGTCAACGGCGCGTTGCGTTCCGACAGATATTTTTCCCTGCCCATATTCTTGACCTTTTTATAAAGTCTGATAGCGCTTGAGCCGTAGTTTCCCATCCAACTGTACCCAGGTCGGATGTTGACGAATTCATAGACAACTTTTCTGTCCATGTTGACGTATATCGGTTTGTTGGTCTTTAGTTCATAAAATCGCGCCCACTGACCATCTTCGAGCCTCGACCTCTCCAGCCAAGCGATAGCCGCCGGTATCGGCTTTAGATATTTTTCCTCACCTGTCTGCAGATATAGGTCAATGAGCGTCTTTATATTTCGTCCTGTTACAGCCGCGCAGACTGCGGCTGGCTCGAACCATCTCGCGTGCACTGGTTTCATATCGTAATCGTACTGCTGAGCCCAACCCGCCTGCGGCTCAGGCAATTGGGAAGCGATGATAAAATCGCCGCCGCGCTTCGCTGACTCCAGGTATTTCTCGTCCCCATAGATATGATAGGCGTCCAGCATCACCTTAATGCAATCGTTCATAGCGTTGTCGTTAAAAGTGTACCATCGGCTATATCCCTTAGACGCTAACGGGTATCCTTGAGGCCATGCGCCGTTTTCAAACTGACTTTTCAGCATGAAGTCCAAACCATATTTCACGGCGGAAAGGTATTTTTCCTCTCCCGTCGTTTTATGAACAGCCATGATGAACCTGAGCGCGCTCTGGGTGGTGTTATCATCGAAACTAGAGATATTCCAGCGTTTTTTCGGATTCACCTTGCCCTTGTCATGACGGTAGTAGTACCGCCTCTGACCTTCCTTGGGACGAAAATCTATCTTATAAGTCCATCCGCCCGATTCTAATTGTCCCCAGACCAACGCGTCAGCCGCCGCTTTAGCGGCTTCGAGATAGAAGTCATCGCCAGTGGCTTCATAAGCCTTTAGATATGCAAATCCCACCGATGGCGTCCCCGGAGGTTGAACCCAAATCTGGGTTTCGGTAGCTTTGCCTTCGCCTGCGCTCTCCTTCAAATCTTCCGAATATATCCACAGGTACCCGCCGTTGGTTGAGACAGTCCAGCGAAAATACTGGACAGCTTTTTTCAGAGCGGTTTCTGCCTCGTCAGCAAGGGTTTGAGCACCAACAGATGTTGAAGTCACCCCCATTATTACAAAGCTGACCAGATAGAAAAGCGCTGACCTATATTTCCTCACCATTATTTCAAAATCTCCTTTTCGATGCCATTCGTTTTACGCTACTCCGCTTCGCTACGTAGCTAACTACGAACCATAACTTATTTTACAGTGTAGTATATTCAAATTTCCCACCAGGTTTTAATTCCACAACTCGGGTTGGAGGAGCGAGAATTTCTATCTGTCTTTTTAGTTCACCGATGTTCGCCACTTGATTCGGAAACGTGTTGTAGTGGCAGGGTATGACAATATCGGAGCGAATCAAACTCGCAGCCCAGGCCGCTTCTCGAACGCCCATGGTAAATTTCCCTCCCACCGGTAAAATTGCAATCTGCGGTCGGTATAGTTGCCCAATCAGCGCCATATCGCCAAATATCCCCGTGTCGCCTGCGGCGTAAATGACGATGCCGCTATCAAAATTCAGAACATAGCCAACAGCACCGCCGTCAGGTTCGGCAGTTTTGTCAACTCTCCATTCCGTTCCCGCGATGCTCGTAGTATGCACCGCTTGGGTCATCGTAATCGTAACCGTGCCAAATTTCTCAGAATCAAAGACGAATGGCTCCTCATTGATGTGACGAAAGTAAACAGGTATGATGAGCCGTTAGAGGGGCGGCTCCTTGCGCATAGTAAGGATAGAGATGAAATCTGGCAGCGCTTCCGTGAAAATAAAGGGGATTTGTTGGTTGAGTTCTCAGGGGAGCCAATTGAAGAAGGGACGGTGGCAATGATCTGATGTCTATACACAGATTTACACAAGGCGCTAATCTTATCGTAGTTCGGGGAGTAGTTCAAGACTGGCGCATCGCTATGTCAGATTTCTAACAATATCGCTGCAAAACTTTTGTAGGCGTCGGCAAACCATCTGACCATCGGCTGTTCGATTTTCAAAATATACCTTGTACATGAAAGTTAGCGAGCCAGAAAACTCATCTTCACGCATCACGTTTCACGGTAGAACATCTCTCCGATTGCCAGCACAAATAGCGCCGCCATCAAATACCACCAGATTTGCTGATTATTCTCGACTTGATGATGATATTCCGCTATCGTCTCGACGGCAGGTTCCAAATCCCGTTCGAGTTTTTCACGATTAACCAGCATACTAACAACTTCTTCGGGGTCGCTGGCGCGTAGGTCAGATTCCATTGTATCGATATTGACTGCGAAGTAGCGTTTTTGGTCTTCGATATGTACTGAGTAGATTCCCGGTTCATCGGTCGATTCGTAGAAGACAGAGCCTTCCTCGTTTATGGTAGTTCGGTGTTCTTCGCCAGAGGGATTAAAAATGTTCGCTACGCTCACCGACGCCTTCGGCTTACGGGCAACTGTTGTCCCTGGTGCAAAGTCAAATCCGCTCAACTGGGCAGGGTCATTT
>DTYX01000504.1 GCA_012961655.1 Candidatus Poribacteria bacterium | reverse complement strand
TGTTGGATTAGTTATTGTGTTCTTTCTAATAAAAGAAGGCTACACCACTTTAAAGGGAGAAACGCTATGCAGTTGAAGGCCATCTTGCATAATAGGGAGGATGAGATGAAGAAATTGGTCTATTTGGATTACAACGCAACCACACCCCATGACCCTGAAGTTATCGCCGCTATGCGTCCCTTTTTGGAAGAGCATTTTGGCAATCCTTCTAGTCCTCATTGGTATGGCGTTCAAACCAAAAATGCGGTGGAAAATGCGCGTGGACAGGTTGCATATCTGTTGAATTGCCAACCTGATGAGATTGTCTTTACAAGTGGCGGGACAGAATCAAACAACTATGCTATCAAGGGGATTGCCTTTGCTAATCAAGACAAGGGGAATCATATTATTACCACCCAAATCGAACACCCGGCGGTAATAGAAGTATGCAAATTTTTAGAGGAACACGGTTTTGAAGTCTCATATCTGCCAGTTGATGAGTTTGGGCTAGTAAACATTTCTGATGTCCAGAAGGCGCTCACGCCTAAAACGATTCTGATTACAATTATGCATGCCAATAATGAGGTCGGAACCATTCAACCTATCGAAGAGATTTCCAAACTAGTTAAGGAACATGGGATTATCATGCATACTGACGCCGCTCAATCAGTCGGCAAGATTCCCACAGATGTGAACCGCCTTGGAGTTGACCTTCTGTCCATAGCGGGACATAAATTGTATGCTCCAAAGGGAATCGGCGCGCTTTATATTCGACGAGGAGTTCAACTGTCAAAACTCATTCATGGGGCAGGCCACGAGCAAGATAGGCGAGCGGGAACGGAAAATGTCTTGGAAATAGTTGGACTTGGGAAAGCTTGTGAAATTGCTAAAAGAGATTTGGAAAGGAACATGCTACATACGAGAGAGATGAGGGATAGGTTGCATAATGGATTTTCAGAGAAATTGAAGGACATAAAACTCAACGGGCATCCAGAAAATCGCTTGCCAAATACTCTGAGTTTAAGTTTCTTACGATTAGATGCGAATGCGCTCCTTTCCGAAATTAAAGATTATGTGGCGGTGTCCGCCGGCGCAGCCTGCCACTCAGACGAGGTTGAGATATCTTATGTCCTTAGGGCGATGAATGTTCCCCTCGAATGGGCAAGGGGGACGCTACGGTTTTCTATGGGTAAAATGACAACCGAAAGTGAGATTTCAAAGGCAATAAATGTAATCTCGGATGCCGTTATAGGGCTTAGAAATAAATGATTATTGAGTCTGTATAGCTGATTTTTTCATTTGAAACCTCCATTTTATTAGTCGTGATATTCAAGTAGAGGGAGCGGAGGACTTGTTTCTTTGACCGCTCCCCTCGAGGCCAAGTCTAGCATGTCCTATTTGGACTTCTTCTTGGCCTCTTTAGCTTTCTTCGCGTCTTTTGTGGCTTTGGCGCTTTTCTGCTGAAGGCATCCGCAGCCACAAGTGCTTTTCTTGTCAGCCATTTTCGTCACCTCCTTTCTCTCTCTGTTTCCTTCAAGAAGATATTTTTTGTTGATTGCCATTAGGATATAGACAACCGCAGCTCAACCCGGCGCCTACTCAATCTAAAGACTACGGAGATTCTATCATGGGGAATTTGTGTCTCTTGAACCAATGTCTAAAATATGATAAAATAGCATAACCAAAAAATGAAATCACGATATTTAGGCAAATTGAACAGTTTATGCAAGCTGTCGAAAGGGATGACCAAAGTCTCATTTGCTCAAACTATGCGGATGCAGTGAATACATTGGCAGTAACTCTCGCTGCTAATCGCTCGTCGGAAACAGGTCAGGTAGAAACAGTTTAATCGCTTTTATGAACAACCTCAACTCAAAAAATAACCCAAGCAAAGAATCAGAAATCAATCTGACATCAGGATTGACCTTGCGCGCATTTATTCTGGCAATCGGATTCATCTTGATGGGTAATTTCTGGTTGCAAAAAACAGGGTTAATCACGCATTCGGGGAATTTTGCCGAATCGGTTCCGCCTATTCCCGCCGTTGCGGCGCTTATCCTGATGGTGGCAATAAATCCACTTCTTTCGAGATTTTTAAAATCTCTTTCCCTATCCAAAGGGGAAATCATCGTCGTTTACAGCCTTGTGACGATAGCCATCTCCATGTCATCCATTGGGATGATTCGATATTTCTTGCCCGTCTTGACTGCCCCATTTTACTACGCCAGCCCCGAAAACGAATATAATCTATTCAATAGATATCTGCCGCATTGGTTCGTTGTCTCAAATAAGCAGGCAATCTGGGAATCCTATGAAGGTTCGACGGGCGGCGTGGTGCCTTGGGGAGCTTGGATAATTCCGCTCATCGTCTGGTCTGTTTTTTTCATCGTCCTATTCTGGACGATGCTTTGCATGATTGTGATATTCAGGCGCCAATGGGTAGAGAGTGAGCGTCTGGTTTTCCCTGTCGCGCGGTTCGCCATAGAGATAAATCAGCAAGGCAAACCGGGCGATCTGGTCGTTCCATTTTTCAGAAACCGCTTTATGTGGATTGGATTTTTCCTGGCTTTTCTTTATAATTTACTCAATATCTTGCACGCGTTCGTACCAGAGGCCCCAGCGCCGGGGAAAAGTTTCAATATCGGCGCGTTATTCACCGAGAAACCATTAAGCGCAATACGACCGATGTCCTACCAATTCCGACCAGCCATTTTCGGGCTTGGATACCTGATGCCTTTAGATGTCAACTTTTCTGTCTGGTTTCTCTATTTCGTTTTGAAATTCGAGGCAATCATGGCGTCTATTTTCGGATACAACATCCCCGGCTTTCCCTTTTTCCATGACCAGAGCAGCGGGGCTTTTTTAGCGCTGACCATCGCATTTTTCTTTATGGCTCGGAGTCAAATCAAGGATGTATTTGCCAAAGCGATTGGAGTGAGAAAAGTAGATGACAGCAGTGAACCGATACCCTATCGCTGGGCGGCTTTCGGCGCGATATTCGGAATGATATTCATCTGCGTTTGGTGTTATGCTGCAGGAATGTTGATTTCCACAGCACTGATTTATTTTTCACTCCTAATTGGATTCGCGCTGGTATACAGCAAAATCCGGGCTGAATCGGGCGCGCCGATGATATGGCTATTTCCCTACGGCGAACACAAAAGGATGATGTTTCACATACTTGGCGCAAATGCCTTTATTCACGACGGTAGTTATCAAAATCTATCTATATTTGCGAACTTAACTTTTCTTTCGCGAGGTTATTTTCCAGCTTTTATGGCGTATCAGTTGGAAAGTCTGAAACTCGCCGATGAATCGAAAGTCAGCAAGCGCCAAATGGCATTCGTCATCATGTTAGCGCTTGTCATCGGACTTGTGGCGGGATACTGGATGCACCTGACCGCTTTTTACAAATACGGTTCAAACATTCTCGAAGGCGGAGATGGGACATGGGGCGGAACTCGAGGCGCGGGGCTGATTCGACAGGAATACAATATCATGAAAGGATTTCTCATCTCGGATAATTCTCCCGATTATACACGCACTGCGGCAATCGGCGGAGGATTTGTAATGACGTGGGTATTGTTCATCTTGCGGCGCGCTTTTCTCCAGTTTCCACTTCATCCGTTAGGATTTGCGATGGTAACTGCCTACGGCGACCCGCTCTGGGGAGCGTTTTTATCGGTGTGGATTGTGAAAAAGGTGATAACGCGAATCGGCGGAATCGGACTTTACAGACGTTTGATTCCAGGATTCCTCGGCATAGCGCTGGGACACTTCTTCACAGCGGGAATCCTCTGGGGAATTTTAGGGACGATGGGGAATGAAATCTTTCGCCGATATGGAGTGTGGTTTGGTTAGTATGTTTAACACTACAATATCAGTTTATGTTTTGGAGGAATAGAAGGAAAGGGGAAAATCATAAATGGCATTATAGACTTGGCTAGCTAACGCGAAACTTTGACTTACTCATTGGTCTCGATGATTCTTAGTAAAATACGTTTCCATCCTCGCGGTAATTTTCCTAATTCGTCATCCGAAAAAGCGACTAAATCTTCAAATAAAGAAACAATATCTTGTTTCAAAATGGCGATTGCTTCTGCCTCGGTAGCGCCAGAGCCAAACGCTTCAACTTCTGGCCAGCGCGCTACTGTTTCGTCTGGATACTCCTCAATCACTATTGCTTTGTTAAATATATTTTGATAAAGATAATTAGCCACGGATACACACGG
>DTYX01000503.1 GCA_012961655.1 Candidatus Poribacteria bacterium | reverse complement strand
GTTTTATTAAAATCACCAGCGCTAATCTTCTTACTCTCATCTTCAAAATCTTCTTTAAAGAGAATTTCCATCGCTTTGATGGTGAAACTCTGGATGGCTGGACTCTCTTCGATATTTTCCGCTAAATCTTTTGCTTTAACATGAAATTTATAAATTCCATCAGGCAAATTGTGGTAAATTTTGCTGGATTCAGAAGTGTAGTCCGAATAACCTTTATCATAACCCTCAAGATAGTAGGAAAAAGTAACTTTCTCGTTTGCGGTGAAAATGAATATTACATCATCATAAGTGACTACACTTTCTGGGGCTTTAGTTATCGTTGTTTCAGGCGGAACAGTATCTATCGTAAAACTGCATGAAGCAGGAGTTTTATCGATATTTCCAGCCTTATCTTTGGCTCTAACATAGAAAGTATAAGAGCCATCCGGCAAATTATTATAACTGACCGTAGTATCGAGCGTTGAATGTGAAAATTCTGATTCCCTGCCGGATAAATAGTATTCAAAAATTTCTGGTTCTTTCGCCGAGAAGTTTATGGTAACATTGTTATATGTGATTAGCGCTTTCGGCCCTGAGGTAATAGTTGCGCCCGGCGCTACGGTATCAACTGTAAAACGTCTTTCGGCGGACTTATGTTGCTCGTTTCCTACTTCATCTTTAGCTTTGACGTAGAAGGTATAATCACCATCTGGCAAATCATAGTAGGTTTTGCTATCAGTTTTCAGATAACTGGAATAGCTCTCTTCATAACCCGATAAGTAAAAGGCAAAAGTGGCCGGTTCTTGGGCTGAAAATTTAAAAGTAACATCTTTTCGAGAAAGAGTTCCGTTCGGCCCTTCAATTATCTGCGCAGTTGGCGGGGTGGTGTCTATTACAAAACTGCTTGATGTCGGTTCAAGTGTAACGTTACCGGATAAATCTTTAGCTTTAGCATAAAAGGTGTACGAGCCATCCGTTAGATTTTCGTATCGTCTTACATTGCCGGAGGAAAATTCGCCCCAGTCTGAGTCATAACCCTCAAGATAGCAGGAATATGTCGCTGGTTCATCCGAATTTAAAACAAAGGTTACAGTGCTATCAGTTATAGTTACCGGAGGACCATTAGTGATGATAAGCTTCGGAGGAGAGACATCGATGGGTTCAATACTTCGAGGTTTTATTTCGATTGTAGTACGATTCTTCGATACGCGGGATGGAGTGGGAATCTTAGGCTTGATAAAAGCAATCGGTTTAGGCTGTGATTGAGGTTTTAAATTAAAATCTACTGACACTATTTTGTTAGCAATAACTTCGACTTCTGTTGATTCTGACATATATCCCGGCATCGCAACCCCGACTCTATGTTTGCCAATGGGAACATCGTCTAATACAATATCGTTTATCTTATCAGTTACCTGTGAGGTTAGTTCTCCATTAAGATAGATAGCAGCTCCATCGACATCTGCCATCACCTTAATCCGCCCAACTGGTTCAGCTTCAGAAACGGCTGGAATATTAATATTCCGCTCAGAGACTCTACTATTGTATCTTCTTAATAGCCAAAGTCCGAGATAGCAACTAATCACAAACAAAATAACCATAGAGGAGGCAGCAATACTCTTGTTCCGTCTGCTCTTCCGTTTTTTCTCTTCACGCTTCTGCTTTCTTAATTCTTCAAGCTGTTGTCGAGTAACATATTGGATTTCACCTGATGACCTTCTAATCCTATACAGTCGTTCACGATTATGAGAGGCCGCGTCGCCTTGTCCCTTATCCACTGTCTTCCCCGATAAATCGGGATTTTTCAACTTGGGTTGTTGATTTTCGTTGAGTTTGCTTTCAGAATTGTTCTCAGTTTCTTGTTTCGAAGTGGATGCCATGTAAATACCTCCAGCGAATCAATTACTAATCATCAATAGTAACTTCATGGATTGGTTGCATTTCAAAATAAGTGCGTTAGAAATGATATCTATAGGTCAGAAGTAATTGCTTTGTTGACTTATGAAGTTCAAGAGACAGATTGTATTTAGACTTCAGCTGTTTGTTATAGCTATGTGCAGATAAGCCTCCGTCTATTGCGCTTATGATGTGATTAATGCCAATTAAACCTAAACCGATATTTCTTTGGATTCTAATCCCTGTTTCAGTAGTATTACCATTTCCATCCTGGTCTGATATTACATCCTGTAAAAAAATTATCCAAGCTATTCCCTCGATAAAAAAATAAGTAATTCCTCTAGAATTATTCTCCGTGTAGAGTTGCCCTAAACCCGGCAATAATAGTGACCTTAAAGTAGCATCTACTCTAGATTTCAGTCTCTTCGCCGCTTCCTCCCTTTGCAAAGCTATCTGGGCTTCCTTAGCTTCTTGTTCTCTTCTTGCTATCAAAACTGGGTCTTGTCCCCTAATTTCATCCAACCAAATAAGAGCGCCGGTTTGGGTGTCAACTAAATTAAGATTTAGAATAATCTCTTCATCTCCCAAAGCCGCGCTTCCATAAAGAAATGCATCGATGTCCAGCGCTTTTCCGATTTCAATCATCTTACTTCTATCGATTACCTTTGAGAATTCCAAATTCAACTCCGATGCTCGCATCTGAAGGACCGTTCCATCAATAACTGTAAAGCGACTAAAATTATCTGCTTTAATTAAAGCGCGAGTGAACTTTTTATCAATTGAAGCGACATCTATAGGTGATTCTGAACTAGCTTCAATACTCCAGATAGCTACTGTTTTGATTTTGGAATCAACGTTAATCAGAGATTCTACGGCTTTATTGACAGCATCATCAATCATATTGTTTATACTTGCAATGTTTTGGGTTTGCGGAAATCCCGCCGGAATCCAAATAGTTGAAATAAAAAACATAACTATAATATATTCGAGTTGTTTTCGCATTGAGCTCTCCCATTCCCAAATCAGATATCGACCGAGTTAGTAGTTTACGAAGTAAACCAAGCGAAGCCAGAGAG
This sequence comes from Candidatus Poribacteria bacterium, assembly GCA_012961655.1. Lineage (GTDB taxonomy): Bacteria > Poribacteria > WGA-4E > DTYX01 > DTYX01 > DTYX01. The sequence goes on along the minus strand of DTYX01000503.1, from coordinate 1,826 downwards.
CAAAGAGACAAAATGGCAAATGGGGGGAAAACTAAAGTTTAATAAGTCTTTCCCCCCAATACCCCCATACCTTGTTACCGGATACCGTTTGTCACGTTCATAATTGGAACAATCGATACTTCTCACACACGTTCTTAGGGAACTTCTGCTGGGGTCATTCCGAATTCCGTTAAATACCATCAAAAAATTCGCTATTTAACCAGTAACATTTTTTTCATCGCCATAAACTTTCCCGCTCGAAACTGGTAGAAATATACGCCGCTCGGCACTAGCTCTCCATTCTGATTTCGGCCATCCCAGTGAATTGATTCATCTTTACTTAAATAACGACCGATTCCTTTCTGTCCTAAATCCATGCTTCTGACTGTCTGTCCAAATACATTGTAGATTTTTACTGTTACATAGGCGGGTTCTGGAAGCTGGAATGGTATCCAAGTTTCAGGGTTAAAAGGATTTGGGAAATTTTGAAAAACCTGGTATTTAACAGGCTTGCCCAAAAACGAAGTTTTGCTGGCTATTTCTGGTTTCACCTTCCCAAATGGGCCTGATATTGCCTGAATGGTTTCGCTTCGCTCTTTTCCGCCACTAAAATCGATGTTTTCTATGTAATAGAAATATTGGTTCCCCGAAACATCGATTTCGTCAATGTATTCATACCTACTTTGACTAACAGTAGTACCCGCGCCTGCAATTCTATGGCTGTTAATTTTCTCAAAGGGTCCATATTTACTTTCCCCTCTGTAGATATCAAAGCCTAAATTATTCGTCTCACTTTCGGTAATCCAGCGGATTATAACGACATTGTCAAAATATCTTGCTTCAAAATATGAAAGGGTGACGGGGAGGGCATTATCAGCGCCAGGTGTTGGAACAGCCTGGTCGAACCAATCAGCGCCGGTATCGCCGGAGCCATAATATTCAAGTGAATGACCTTCATCAACGTCAGCAGCAAAATCACCAGCAGTCCAAATACCCGCAGACACGGCAGCACTCTCGAAAGGTTGGCCGCCAGCGCCATACTCCATGTAATCGACTATCGTCTCTTGTGTGTGGCTATCATGAGTGTTCCATAGCGCCACTGAACCGGATGTATTGCCCATGTTAGACCAATCAGCAGTGCCGGTATACAAGTCGGTAAGTGTGTCGGTACCATCAGCATTCCAATGAACGACAACATAAGCATCAGCATCCAAGGAGAAAGGATTGAACACATAATGTTCGCCTGAGGCATACAAACAGTAACCATCCAATTGAATCGCATCTCCGTTATTGTAAAGTTCAATCCATTCTTTTCCAGTATCCGCCCCTTCCGCATCATAAAACACCTCATTTATGACAACGTCTGCCGAAGCTTGCAAACATATCCATAGTCCCAAACAGAGGCAAGTTAACCTCATTAAATTTTTCATAATTCATCTCCTTATACGTTACTTGGTACTGTCAAATGAAATTTAACCACGAAGGAAAAACTTTCCTTTGTGTTCTTGGTGTCTTTGTGGTTCCAAGAGGGGGGAGAAAGGCATAAAAATTTGCCTCCCCTTGTACCCCCCTAGGTGCACATTTCAATTTAGTTCATCAAAATTTCCACATAGTATATCATAAATACTATTTGGCTTCAAGATTTTTATTTTATCATATTTTTAGCGGAACGTCAACTATAAAATTCTGTTTTTCTTTAGAAATTCCCCACACGCAGAAAGTAGTGGGATTTATGTAGCCGAATTTGCAAAAATTCGGGCGGGTCGAAGTATCGAATTCCCTAAGTCTTGTTTCGTTAAATATATTTTGATAAAGATAATTAGCCACGGATACACACGGATATTGGT
>DTYX01000502.1 GCA_012961655.1 Candidatus Poribacteria bacterium | reverse complement strand
TATGTTTTATAGAATATATAATACATTCGGAAGTAGGGGCATTCGGAACTACTGTGTCAACAATGCAGTTAATCTGGCATTCTTCATGGTGAATGTCTCTCACGCTCTGATCGACGATGTTCGTCGATATAATCCGGCATTTAGCGTTCAGGACCTCAAAGCATACTTCAGAGGTAGCAGATATGTTCGCGAAACATTAAAATTACTACCGCAAAAACCAGATCTAATTTTAATCCAAGAGATATTTTATAGGTTAACGAAAATTGGCAGTATTAATGTTGGTTGATGGCGAGGGTATTGATAGAGCGATGTGAAAGTGAAAGTACTGGTTTTGAGTTTTTGATACAGTTCTTGTTTCATAACTCATATTCCGCGATTGCCCTTTGAACAGGTTTTCTGAGAGTAAAACGTTCATTCATCCTCCAGAACCTTCCTGAATGTCTCTTTATTCTTCGGCAGATCCACCCTGATGATCTTCCAGATATTCTCCAGATCCAGGCCAAAGTATTCATGAATCGCGATGTTTCTCAATCCAACAATCGCCTTCCACGGAACTTTATCGTAGCTTTCTTTTATTCCAGCAGGTATATACTTACAGGCTTCACCGATAACCTCAAGATTTCTGATAACAGCATCAAACGCCATCGGATTTTCCGTAAAATCGCCGAAGTCTATTCCTTTTGTGTAACGTTCTATCTTCTCTATGCAATCCAGCACATCTTCCAGAAATAACTTCCATTCCCTCTCTTTCATAAATATATAACCTCCTTCAAAATTTTATCTTTTAATTGAGGCTTTATTCCCATTTTTGTTACCAGATCCACCTTTATTTTCAACACATCCTCCAGAAAATCTTTCAATTCAAAATATCCCAGACCAACGGGCTCGTAAAACTCCACAAGAACATCAAGGTCGCTCCCCCTTTTCTGTTCATTCTTCGCATAAGACCCAAAGACACCTATCTCCCTGACCTTGTATTTCCGCCTCAAATAATCCTTATATCTCTTCAGAGCCTTTATAAACCTCACCACCTCCCAATCTTCTGGCAAAAGCATAGGTTCCATCCTATTAAATCCCCCCTGCCTTAATTCACTCGTCATTGTCAACAATCCTCCAGTAACCACCTTTATCAGGACCGATCCTTTCCAGTACTCCCATACTCTTTAAATTGGCAATATGATACTTTATACCATCTTCAGATATGCCAATAATAGATGCTAATTCTTTTCTCGTTATGTTTGGATTCTCTTTTATCACCCCTAAAATTTTCTGGGTAGTTTTCTGGGGGGTGGATTTTTCCCTGCCCTCAAAGCTTTCTTTTTCCAGTTCAGGTCTCTTGAAAATGATGGTAAACCAGTTCTCATCGACTTCCATGACCGGCTTTTCCAAATTGTACTCTTCCATAGCATGATTCATTCGTAAGATACCAGTACCAACCTTTTCCGCGAGCCCCATCCGCTGCATCAGACCAAAGAGTAAAAAATTGCGGGGCATGCTCTTCTTTCCTAAATCAAAGTAAGACATTCCTGGCGGTAAACCTCCTGGATTTGTGATCTCCGCCCGGTTAGAGAAGATGTAAACCTGTATATTTGCGTTTAAAAAATAATTGCGGTGGGCAATGGCGTTCAGAATCGCCTCCCGGAGTGCGCTTTTTGGGAGTTCTAGTTTCTCTTCCCTGGGTCCGCCTTTGATTATGTATTCGGTGTTCAGTTTTGACTGTAAATAGGTGAAAGCATCCTGATAGTTCGAATACAGATCGCCTTCAAATTCTTTCTGATCGAGAATCTTGTATTTGTCCCTGCCCTGAAACAATACGCAGGTTATGGTTGCATTCATGAGAAATCTGGTAACCTTTTTACAGAAGAGCAGGACACCCGCATTCTTTAGACTTGTTGCCAATTAG
>DTYX01000501.1 GCA_012961655.1 Candidatus Poribacteria bacterium | reverse complement strand
CGTTGCCGACTGGAATAGCATGGTATTCTGGCGCACCGCCGAGATGGTCGCAGATTTCAAAAGCTCCAGTTTTCTGTCCTTCGATTCGATACGGATTGATGGAGTTGACTAAAGCGATTGGATGCTTGGCTGTAATTATCCGAACGAGTTCCAATGCATCATCGAAATTTCCTTCAATTGCGAGCACTTTTGCGTTGTGAATCAACGCTTGGGCAAGTTTGCCCATTGCGATTTCACCTTTGGGAATTAAAACCGCACAATCGATTTTCGCTTTGGCGGCATAAGCTGCCGCAGAAGCAGAAGTATTCCCTGTTGAGGCGCACATAATCGCATGCGCGTCTTCTTCGACCGCTTTCGACACTGCGACAGTCATGCCCCGGTCTTTGAACGAACAGGTGGGATTCAAACCTTCGTATTTCAGATATATCTTTAGCTTTCCACCGATTGTTTCGTTGAGATTGTTGGCTTCAATGAGAGGCGTATTACCTTCTTTTAGGGTGATTATGGGAGTGTTTTTTGTGATAGGGAGATAATCACGATAATAGGATATGACACCATTCCAAATCATCCACAATTTCCTTCACCTGAGTCTTAATGAATTATAAATCGTTTTCCACCCGAATCAACATACTTTTATCTTTCACAACTTCCAATTCGTCGATATGTCTGATAGCCTCCTGCATTTTGGCTTCAATTGCTTCATGGATAAGCATCACCAGATATACGGTATTAAGCCCATGCTGTTCTTTCTGGATAACGGAGGCAATACTAATCTGATGCTGTCCTAAAATCCCCGCAATCTGAGCAAGCACACCAGGTTTATCCACAACGATGAGGCGTAGATAATATCTCGTTTGGCATTCATTGATGGCGCGCAAAGGGATGCTTACGGTGTTATCGGGATGCCAGCATGACGGCACTGGGATGGGCGAATTGTTGAGGATACCTTTCGATATATCAATAATATCCGCGACGACAGCGCTGGAAGTCGCTTGCTGCCCAGCGCCTTGCCCATAGAACATCGTGCCGCCGACAGGGTCGCCTACGACATAAATTGCGTTGAATACACCGCTCACGTTTGCGAGCATGCTGCGTTCCGGAAGCATAGTCGGGTGAACGCGGACCTCTATTTTACCTTCGGAGAATTTTGAGATGGCTAAAAGTTTGATAACATAACCCAATTCTTTGGCGTATTGAATATCTTTTTGTGTAATGCGGCTAATACCTTCGGTGTAAACATTCTCTAAAGGCATATCGATACCGTAGGCAAGGGAAGTCAACAAGGTAATTTTCTGAGCCGCGTCATCTCCTTCTACATCGGCGGTTGGGTCTTTTTCCGCATAGCCTTTCTCTTGAGCCTCCGCTAAAGCCTGTTGGTAATCCGTTACGTTATCGCTCATTTGTGTCAGGATATAATTAGTTGTGCCATTAATGATACCGTAGATAGCTTGAATTTGGTTGGCGGCAAAGCCTTCACGAAGAGCTTTGATAATTGGAATGCCACCGGCGACGCTGCCTTCGAAGCAAACACTGATGTTATTCTTATAAGCAGCAGAAAATATCTCTTGACCATGCTTGGCAAGGAGAGTTTTGTTGGCTGTTACAATATGTTTTCCGTTTGTAATCGCCTTTAGGATATAGTCTTTGGCGTCATCAACACCGCCAATCAATTCTACAACAATATCGATATTGGGGTCATTTATGACTTCATCGGGATATTTTGTCAAGCGAGACGATTCTATATTAACTCCCTTGCGCATCGTAGGAACATTACGGTCGGCTATCTTCTGTAATTCTAAAATGATGCCAGTTCTTTGTCGAATTAAATCGAAATTGTTAATAAGAACTCTGGAAACACCGGTTCCCACAGTTCCCCAACCGATTAATCCCACGTTAATTTTCGATTTATTCACCTTATTTCTCCCTGCGCTGCTCGTTGGATTATTACATAAAATTGGTCGGGGCGACTGGATTTGAACCAGCGACCACTTGAACCCCATTCAAGTGCGCTACCGGACTGCGCCACGCCCCGACTTGAAAATTCTCCAGATATAGCACCCTAAAATTTGGATATTTTAAATGTTAGCATGCTCAGGGAAGTCATGTCAAGGGAAAAATGCACTCAGATATTCTTTTACTTTATTTAGCGCTTTTCGCTCCCTTTACCCTCCAATCATTTTGACGGCTTTTCCCTGTTTTGAAGATTCATAAGCCGCCATCAGCACTCTGAGATTCCATAAACCATCCTCGCCTGACACACAAGGCTTTCGGTTGTGAGAGATTGCCTCACAGAAATCCTCAATCTCAGCTTGATAGATATTGACAACTTCTTCAGGTTCGATGACTTGTAGCTGAAGTCGCAAGACTTCGGAAGTTCCCTCACGCTGTTGGTCCGCGTCATATTCTTTGTCATCGGTTTGTAAAACTGCTGTCATCGCGCCTGTGGATACCTGTCCAATTGTACCGCGTCCTTCCACTCGTCCCTTTGAGCCGTATATTTCCAGCATATTCACAGATGCTTCATCCGGCACATTGAAATGAGCTTCAACTATGCCGATAGCGCCGCTTTCACAGCGCAAAAGCACCACGGAAGAATCCTCAACGGGATAGTCCTGTACGATGGTATCAACGAATGCTGTGACCTTTTGCGTGCGGCCGAGCAGCATCTCCAACAAGTCGATACAGTGACTGCCCATATCCGCCAGCGCTCCGCCACCACCCAAAGCTGGGTCTTGCCTCCATGCGCCTTCGATTTTAGGATACCAGCATGTCAATTGCGCCCTGCCCATAACGAGCGCTCCGAGTTCGTCAGCATCTACCATCTGTTTCAACTTCTGATGCCATGCGTGAAAACGCATCATGTAACCGATGGCGAGCTTGCAATCATGCTTTTCCGCCTCAGCAATCATCTGTTCCGCTTCTTTAAGATTCATCGCCATCGGCTTTTCACACAACACATGCTTTCCAGCGCGCAGAGCGCGGATAGTCTGTTGAGCGTGAAGATGCGTCGGTGTCGCAACGTACACAGCCTGAACTTCTTTATCATCGAGCAATTCTTGCTCACTAAGATACCATTTCACATCATATTCTTTTGCAACCGCTTTAGTTCGTTCTTCGCTTGTTCCCATCACAGCCGCTAATATCGCATCTTTCGCGGGAATTAGACCTTCGGGGATAGTTCTTCGACGCGCTATGCCACTGGCGCCAATTACCCCCCATCCGATTGACATTTTGCTTCCCTCCTTCAAGAAAATTACTTCTTATACTAATTTCGTATTTCGTGATGCATGATGCGCGACGAGTGCAACATGGAAATTTTATACGCATATCTCAATCGGTTTAATTCACACTAAACGTTTCACTTTGCATAAGCCCGCGCGACTTTTAGAATTCCCTCTGCTATCAGCTCGATATGTTTCGTTTCATACACAGGGTGTGTTGGAACCCAGAAAGTGCGTGTTTCCAGCCATGCGGCGTTTTCACAGAAGACCTTGTCGTATTGCACCGCTTCTGGTCTGGCATTTGGGTCTTTGAAGGGATAATTCAATCTGCCGAATCCATGATGTTCGCGAAAAGCTTTTTCATGATAGCACTGCGGCCAAAACACAGGGCCCGCTGGAATACCTTCTGCTTCCAGAGCCTTCACGAACTCTCGAGCGTCGCTAATGGCCAAAGCGTCCATCTCTAACACCATCGGAAACAACCAGAAGCCGTTGGAGCGTTCTTCGGTATGCAGCGGCAGATACAGTATCTGTTCGCAATCTTTGAGTAAATCGATAAGCAATTCACCGCTGCGTCTTCGATTTTTCAGATTCCAGTTGTCAAGCCTTTCAAGTTCCTTCAAACCGATGGCAGATTGCATCTCAGTCATGCGATAATTGTAGCCCACCATGTTATGGATGTAGGGCAACTTTGCTTCAAGTTCCAGCAGACGCAAGCGTTCAGCCACATCGTATCCGTGGTCTCTGAAACTTCGGCATGTCCAAGCTACCTCTTCATCGTCAGTAATCACGCAGCCTCCTTCACCACCTGTGGTGAAAGTTTTGCTCTGGCAGAAACTAAAACATCCCACATCGCCGATGGCGCCAACTTTTTTACCTCTGTATGTCGCGCCGTGTGCTTCCGCGCAGTCTTCGATTACGAATAGATTGTGTTTTTTAGCAATCTCCAAAAGCGGCTCCATATTCGATACAATACCGTACAGATGCACGGGCATGATGGCGCGCGTGCGTTCGCTGATGTTAGCCTCAACGGATTGGGGAGATAACGTATGACTCTCCTTTTCGACATCCGCAAATACGGGAATCGCGCCCGCCTGGCAGACGGAAAAAGATGATGCGATAAACGTATAGGATGGCACTATAACTTCATCTCCTGGACCAATGCCAAGGCCAGCTAAACCCACATGCAATGCGCTGGTGCCGTTGCTGGTGGAGATGCCGAACTTCGCTCCGTTCCAATCGGCGAATTTCTGTTCAAATTCCATTCCGAGTGGACCAGTCCAGTAATTGACCTTTCCAGATTTCAGCGGCTCCATAGCCGCCTCAATAATCTCCGGCGTAAACGATGGCCATCCTGGAAATGGCGCCGTAGTTACTGGACTCCCACCTTCAATCGCAAGTTTTACTGATTTATTCATATTGTCAACCTCCCTGGCGTCAAATACTGATACCGCTAACCTGATAAACTCACGCAGACAAAACAGCGCTTACTGTCCGCTTGCGTTCATTAAGTCCGTGGTATCTGAAAAGCCGGCAAAACAAACTATCTCTTCCCATTTAGAATCACCAACACATCCTTTTTGACACGTTCGCGGAAAGCGTCATCGCGGCCTTCTAACGCTCTTTCTAAAATATATTGAGCTTCTAATAGTTGAGCGATTTGGTCGCTGTAGATGTCTTGGACATGTTGGCTTAACGCTCTTAAAGTTTCGATACGACCTTCGGTTAGACCTTCTTCTCGGCTTTTACTCTTTAAAATTTCCAGAGCTGTTGCTTCTTCAGCAGCCATAATATCATACTCCTTTTTCGAGAAAAACCGCGAAGTAATCTATCGCCTCCCGTTTAGAATAGCTAACACATCTTGTTTGACACGCGAGCGGAAAACGTCATCGCAGCCTTCTAACGCTCTTTCTAAAATGTATTGAGCTTCTTGTAGAACCAAAGGTCGTAAGGGAGCGGCTAATAGTTGAGCGATCCGGTCGCTGTAGATGTCTTGGATATTTTGAAGCAGCGCTCTCAGTGTTTCAATTCGACCTTCGGTTATACCTTCAATTCTACCTCTCTCTATACCTCTCATTTGCTCATATTCAGCCCAACGTTCCAGTATGGATGCTTTTTCAGTAGCCATAATATCATACTCCTTAATAACATCTGTGATATTTTGATTATATCGTCTTTTAAAATAGAAGGCAAGGAAAATCAAGAGACGATGTAAGGTGTCTGGGTCATCTATATGCGCCTGGAGTTTCTTTTGTATTTCTATAATATCAGTGGCTTGAACGTGACGCAAACATGGGGCAAAAGCCAATAATTCCCAGAATTCAGCGGCTTCAATCGCTTGTATGGTCATCTCATAAAAGAAGACTTTATTATAGCGAAAGGGATTTTCCCCATGATGATAGACGCCTGGGTCTGATTGCCCGGTTCCTGGCCAAAAATACACAAGGTAACTCTCTACGACTGGAAATTGAAGCGACTCCTCGCCTTCGTCATTGGCGAGAGCAAGAAGGACGTTATACTGAAACATCCGTTTAGGCGTAATTCTTCTTGTCTCTCTTTCAAATTCCAGATGGAGAATCCATCTCCGTCCATCGGGATACTCCACCCAAAAGGCTAGGTCGACGTCCAAAGCAAAGGTTTTTCGCAGTTCCACATTTTTTTCGGCAATGCGCATCCCTTCTTCCGTTTCAATCCCCAACAAACGGACGACTTTCTGTGGATGGCTACCCCAAATCTCTTTGTGTGTCATATCGAAGACTTGAGCAATCTCTTCTAATGGGTGTTCAGGTGGTGTATTAATCATCATTTATTGTACTATCAGCACTTCATATTGTAGGTCGATTTTCCAAAATCGACAACTCAGATGTTCAGAAAATATCGCAGTCGAAATGTGAATTTCGACCTACAAATGATAAACTAAGGACGCGAAATTAGATACCACGGACTTTATTGACGAACATGGAATCTACAGGCAGCGCATATCTCCCGAAGTTCCATTGTATTGATAACATCCGAAGTTTCAAGCCAACCTCTTCTCGCAATTCCGACACCCATGTAAGTATACTGAAGCTCATCTGGATGATGTGCATCGGGATTGATACTGATTTTCACGCCTTTTTCTTTCGCCAGCTTACAGTATCGCCAATCGAGGTCAAATCTGTGAGGATTCGCATTCAACTCAATAACTACATCGTTCGCCGCCGCGGCGTCGATTATTTTCGTTAGATTTACTGGATAGCCTTCTCTGCCCAGAAGCAATCTCCCCGTCGGATGAGCGAGCATT
>DTYX01000500.1 GCA_012961655.1 Candidatus Poribacteria bacterium | reverse complement strand
CGCTCTAATTCTTTGCTAAACGTAATCTCCCCACAAACTTCACACCTATTCCATAGTCCATCCGGAATATTTTTACGCTTACTAGAGGGTGATAAATTTGGGGAATTTTCAACTTGTAGCATTTAAATTTCCCCTTTGAAATACGCGGTTTATAAAGAGGAGAGAGGAAGGAAAATCGAACTGGAGAAGGTTTTCCCTCCTATTCTCCTTCCATTCTCCAATTCTGCTTTCGGAATTACTGAAAGCTGGCGACAGCTTCATCTTCATTGTCATAGGTTTCAAAAATTGTCATCAGCTTTGCCATAACGATTAGTTGCCTGGTGCTTCTGCCAAGATTCAGCAAAGCTATACGTCCTTTCTTTCTTTGCACGGACGTATACGCAGCCACGACAACGCCTAAGCCAGAGCTATCCATCATAGGCACTCTCGCAAGGTTCAACAAAATTTTCACCTCGCCTTCGGCTTTAGATGCGATATGGTCATCTATAACACTCTTTAATTCCAAGCTATCTGAGCCGATTATTCTGCCTTGAATATCGAAGATGGTAACTCCGTCTCGTTCTCTGATACTAACATCCATTCTAAATTCACCTCCATGAAATTATTAAACTTATTAACTGTAGTAGATATATACCAAAGTCAGAGACTTTGGTTAACAATAAAGTTATCAAAGGAAGTTGAATTATACGAAATAAACTTCACTTTTTACTTGTTTTCATTAAACTTATATTTAACCATCTGGACTTTCGTTCCATTTTCACTGTAATTAACTTCGTCCATAAATGTCCGCATTAAGAATATTCCTCTGCCACTAGTGCTAAGTAGATTTTCCAGGTCTAAAGGATTTGGCACCAAATCAGGATTGAAACCTTCACCTTCATCTTTAACTATCACCGTGAGTTTATCTTCGCCAACGAGAAATTGAAAATAGACCCGTTTGTTAGGGTCGCTGCTATTGCCGTGCAAAATTGCATTTGTGCCGGCTTCTATGACTGCTAAGTTCGCTTGCTCGACTGCTTCATCATCGAATTCCATCTCTCTGAGGATTTCGGAAACTACTGCATCCAGAACATAGATTAACTGAATTTCACTAGGTATTTCAAGCCGTATAATGTGTTCCTGAGACGTTGCCACTTTTGTATCCCTTCCCTTGAATGGTATAATATTGAGTTAAACGGTAAAATAACTAAAGGGTTAAGAGCAAAGGGGATAAAGTGTGTAATGTAAACAAGTTTTTGATAATTTGACATGCTGAATACGTATTGCGTATTGCACTTTACGAATGTAAGGAAGCCTATGAAGTATATTTATCAGAGATGTGTTTACCTCTTTCCCTTTAGCTCTACACTCCCTTCACTGTTTCATCAATCTTTATAACGACAATAGTTAAATCATCAGAGCGCTGCAGCGTTGAAGTAAATTCTGTCAAATCCTCTTCTATCTTCCTGCAAAGTTCATCCGCGTCTAAATACTCATTTTGGTCGATAACTTTCCGTAGGCGTTCCGTTCCATATATCTCTTCGGAGGTATTTTCCGCTTCTGTTACGCCATCTGTATAGAATACGAGTGTATCATTAGCCTTCAAGGGGAGAGTTTCGTCAGCAAATTCAGCATAATCAAAAATCCCTAAAAGCAGACCGCCTGTTTCGAGAAAAGCGACGGAATCTGTTTGAGAATTGACCTTTATTGGAGGACAGTGTCCACCATTTGAGTAAGTGAATGTTAAGGACTTCGTATCCAAAATCCCATAAACCATTGTTGCAAATATATTGGCTTCAGTCTCCGCCGCGAGAAAATCATTGATTCTTTTGAGGACATCGGCTGGAGAGTTTCCTTCTCGACAGACTAATCTCAGAATAGTTCGAACCATAAACATCAGCATGGCGGCTGGCACACCTTTGCCGTTAATATCAGCAATAGCTATACCGAGGTGGTCATCATCCAGTGGGATAAAATCATAAAAGTCTCCGGCGACCATCATAGAGGGTTTTAAAGTGCCAGCTATTTCAATATTTTCGTATTGTGGCGGTTCTTTCGGTAATAGCTGCTGCTGAATCTTAGCGGCTGTCTCTAAATGATATCCTAGTTGCTTTACACCTTCCTCTGTGAAGGCATCCCCCATTGCCCTCATCAAAGGATTGATATATTTCACTTTACGTGTTCCCTTAAGGACAGCGTTCACACGAGCGGTTAATTCCTTGAGGTCGAAAGGTTTGGTTATGTAATCGTCGGCGCCTGTGCTCAAACCTTTGACTTTATCATCAACCTGAGCCAGAGCCGTTAGCATAATAATCGGAATGTTGCGCGTCTCTTTATCAGCTTTCAGAAGATTCATTACTTCATAGCCATCCATTTGTGGCATCATAAGGTCCAACAGAATTAGATCCGGCAATTCCCGTTTGATTTTTGCCAACGCCTCTTTCCCACTGCTGGCGATAATTACTTCAAAACCATCCGCCTCTAAACTTACTTGAACAAATTCTAAGATATCCAATTCGTCATCAACAACGATAATTTTATCCATATTATATCCCTGTGAATAACTCATGAGTGTTTTGTAATTCGTCAGTCGTAATAGATGATTTTTTCTTTTTACGCATTACGTATTGCGCACCCGTTTCATCTTTTCGGTGTGCCATTAAAAAGGTATCACTCATCACTTTTTATGGAAAAGCGCCCGTCAGTGCTATGATACACCCAACGGCCCTTTATACCAGGCCGTTCAATCTTGCTGCCAGCGTTGCGCAATTCAATTTTTGTTCCATGCGGCAAGTGAATCTCATAATTTACTTCAACGCGCTTAATCTCATCCGGTTTTCCCTCAGGCATCGTGATGACGCGGATATTACCATCTTCTTGCTTCACAATAACCAAACTTTTGGCAAAATCAGAGGCTTGCTCTTTTTTGGGGGCGAATATCTTTCTCTGAGTCCGGATTGCTACTTCCGGCTTGTCCCATGTTTCAATGACAATTACACCATCGACGCATTCCAAGATAAATTTACCATCTGATTGCATTGGAATACCATCTATATAAGAATCTCCAGTATATTCCACTGTTCTACAAGCGCCCAACAATAATACTACTAACATTAGTGGAACATTCCATAAATACTTCTTCAGGTTTTCAAAACGTAAACTGCTAAACTTAGCGAAGATAAATTGCTGTTTCATCATAAGTATTTTGCTCTTTAATTCCGAATTCCTGTGGCGCCGGAGATAGGCAATATAAAACGGAAATCACTTCCCTTCCCTTCTTGACTTTTAACCCAAATCCGCCCACCATGAGCTTCTACGATGCTTTTGACTATTGAAAGCCCTAAGCCTGACCCACCTTGTTGTCGTGTCTGAACTTCACCCAATTGATAGAATTTATCGAAGATTTTCTCTTGCTTTTCAATCGGAATCCCAGACCCCGTATCGATTACTCGAGCCATGATATAAGTGCCTTCAGGACGAAGATTGACTGTAACGCTGCCGCCATCCTCAGTAAATTTGATGGCATTGCCGATAAGATTGGTAAACACCTGCCCGATACGCTCCGAATCCCCCATAACATTTGGCAAAGAATCAGGCGCTATCAATTCGAGCGTAATCCCTTTTTCATCGGCTTGCGGTTTAAGTTCCTCAATCCGTTGTGCAGCGACATCCACTAACGAAACAACTTCTCTTTTCATTTCAATTCGCCCCGATTCAATGCGCGAGACATCTAATAAGTCGTCTATCAATGCTCCCAGACGTTTGGCTTGTCGTAAAACGCGTTTCAAACTTCTCTCCTGCACCGGAGAGATACTGCCGACTTTGCCATCCAGAATTAATTGAACGAACCCACGGATAGAAGTCAACGGAGTGCGAAATTCGTGGGAGACCAGATTCACAAAATCGGATTTCATTCGTTCAATCTTTTTCGCTTCCGTGATGTCATCCAGTACGTAAACGGTCCCAAGCAGTTGTCCTTCATCATCTAAAAATGGACTTGCCAGCATCCTAAGAATTATCTCTTGCTCACCCCTCTTGAGTGGAACTTCAAAGGAATGAATCTCATAACGAGCAATCCGCTCTTGGCTTTTCTCAATAGCGACACGCATCTCCTGGTCCTTGATAGCAGCGTCAATCCCAGAGCCTCTTAAATCAGTATTGATACCAAGGAGTCGTTCAGCGGTGGGATTAATATGTAAAATACAATTATCTTTATCCAAAACGACCAACCCTTCAGCGATACTATTGACTACCGCGGTCATTTTTTCCGCTTCCTGTCGCAACTGTTCTTCAGCCCGTTTTAGATTGCGCCGCATCAGATTAAATTCTTCGACTAATACGCCAATCTCGTTGCGAGTTTTCACTTCAATCCCCTGGTCAAACTCCCCTCGACCGATAGCTTTAGCAGCGCTAGCCACCTGCATGATTGGAGTAATTACTCTGCGGGCAAAAATTACGGCGATGGGAATGACAATCAAACAGGAGATTAAAGTGAAAAGCAACATGTTATTGCGGAATTTAATCGCTGGCCGAAAGGCAATCTTCGCCGGTTGAGATACTATAACAGCCCAATCGGCAAAATTTCGGACGCCTTTGGCGTCGCGATAATCCGCCATTACTTCTGAATTTTCATTGCGCCAATTACTGGTATGAGCAAATCCATACACCCGTTTTATGCCGTCTGCACTCTCTTCCGTTGTATGTCCATAGTTTCCCTGGATAGCCCACATGGCAGCTTCTGTATCCAACATTCTATCATCAATCGCTGTGGTGTCATTCAGAGGCGGCGCCACGCGTCTACCATATCCATCAATGATAACAACCTCTATCCCCTCGGCAATCTTCTGATTGCTTTCGGGGTCGAAAATCTCCATCAACTCAAGAATGGCAAAATCCATCTTCAGCAAGCCGATAACTTCGGAATGCGGCTCATCCGTGCGCCGAATAGGCACAGCTATGGTAATGTAATGCAATTGCTTCTCTTTGTTATAAATTACATCTCCTATGAACAGATGTCCTAGCCCATTGTTGTACGCCATTCTATACCATAAGGCATAAATGTAATATTCGACCTGAACCGTTGAAACTCTCTGATTTATAGGCTTCAAAGAAGACGTTTGAAGATTTATCCTCTTGCGCGGATAGTCTACGGTATAATCCACATCACGAATGAGTTGTCGGTCATTTATACGTAAAATCTCACTATACGGAATAATTGGTCCGTATGCCAATTTATAGATTCCATCTGCATTGATACGCAATAGCTCACTCTTCTTCTCCCTAGATTGGTCGAAATCCAAATTTGGGTCGCTGGCGCCGATGATGTATCCTTTCCTAGTCGTTATGATTACTTGTCCATGCTCGCCAGCGACGGCGGCGAGACGTTCGACCTTAACTTTCACTCCTTCAACAGCTTCGAAACCCGCTTCCCAATGAGCTTTAAGTTCAGATGAAGGCTTTTCGGACGCCAACAGAACAGCGCTTTTTATTATCGAGATCTGAGCTTTGGTTCTATCGATATATCGTCTTATAATTCTATCCGCCTTTGAAACTTTCTCATTGGCTATTTGAGACAGACTAACCCCGATGCTATCTTCGAGGCTTGTTTTACCGTTATTATATGCAAAATAAGAGACCCAAAGCAGGGGAATCAATGATGCAATTAAAAGTAAGGATACTAGCTGCGCTTGTAAACTTCTTCTAAATCGCCTAATCTTCTCGATGAAAGCTGAGAATTGAAATAAAGTTCGGTTGGAATTCAATTCGCCTTCAGGAAACATAGCATAATCTTTGCCCCTTCGCCATTTTTAATCAAAAGCGCTGATAGCCTTTTGTTCGTCGTCATAAATCTCAAATATGGTATCCAATCGGGTTATCCTAAGGACATTGCTGACGGCTTTTTGGGGTTTCAGTAGCACCAATTTTATTCCTCTCTTGTTCAGAGATGTTAAAGCTGCCACGATTGTCCCCAATGCCGCGCTATCCATCAAAGGCACTGCTGACAAATCCAATACTATCTTGCCAGCCCCATTCTTCGTCTGTTTATCAATCTCGCGCTGGATTGTGTTACTTGCCTCACCGATAATTTTGCCATCAATTCGTAAAATCGAGATATTGTTCTCACGGACTACGGTGTTAATATCCATATATCTATAACTCCTTCTAAAACACTCATATTCGTCTATATGATACGAAGATTTAAACCTTATTAATCAATACGAAAGTGCGTCTGATATCTGTAATCTCAGATTCTATTATATCATTAATCACAGCTCCCAACCATCGTAATTTAACTTTTGCCTCTCTCAATTCCGCTTCAATATTACATGATTTATACGCAATTAACATTCCGTTAGACTTGAGCAGGGAAAGACAATATTCAGCAGAATCCGCAATTGACGCTACATAACGAGTCAATACTAAATCATATTGAGAATTATAAGCCGGCAATTTTATTAACTCCTCTGCTCTCGCATTAGCTATCTCTATATTTTTAAGTCCCAAGACTGAGAGAATATATTTAAGAAAACTCGTCTTTTTCTTAGAAGCCTCGATTAAGCACATCTCAACATCTGGGCGATATATCTTGATTGGCAGACCTGGGAAACCGGCGCCTGTTCCAACATCGGCTATTTTAGCATATTTCGTGATGGAAAAGCAACATAAAATTGACAGCGAGTCCAAAAAATGTTTGACGATAATGCCGTGGTCATCGACTATAGCGGTAAGATTGATTTTCCGATTCCACCGTTTTAATTCATCACGATAAGCTACAAACTGCTTGAGTTGAGTTTCGCTAATTGTGAAACCGTACTTCCACAAATATTTTTTTAGCAAATGGCGAAAATTTTTTTCCTGCGGCGTTGAGATATCAATCACTCCTCTCGCGCAATAGACGAAACGGTGGTGTTACAAACTTGTTGATGGACCCAAAAAAAAGCGTCCTCGTTTCGGCAATCGTATTCGACAACAAAAGCCCAAAATCCCTTCAGTTTGCCACTCAGTTTATGAGTATTCAAAGAGGGATGAAAGGGCTCATTAACAAATAATTCCAAGCATTGAGAAATTTTATCTCTCAAATACGGCTTAGCTTTTATCATTTTCTTGTAGGCTCTTTTGAAGCTACTGCCCCAAAGTAAATTAATCATTTTCTAAATCCCTCATCAAGTCGGCAACGGTTCCCTTTGAAGTTAATCCTTTTCTATATTCTTCAAGACTCTCTTGAGCATTTCTTAAGATCTCTTCTCTTTTCCCCATATCTATTTTCGAGAATCTCAATGATTAAGGATTGCTCTTCTAAGGACATGCTTTCGACCCTCTCTAATACCTCATTAAGTGCGTTTCCACCAAATTCCATGATTGACAAACCTCCTTATCATTAATTCTCAACTTTTCTTCTACATCATCCATTAAGTTTCTGGCGAAATTCTTACTGTCAAACAGAATTTTGTAGCCATCTGCTACGCTTTGGATGATGGTGTGCAACCGTTCCGCAAGGAACAACGCCTCCTTTCCCTCCGGCCAGCCTTCGACAATCTCTAAAATATCAATCTTGTGATGGTCGTAATCTTCTGCCAGAGCCGTCGGAGGTTTACACTGAAGTAATCGTGGATTAACTTGTCTCGCATTCCGGCTACGTCACGCCAAGGCACGTCGGTGTAACGTTCCCGCGCCGACTTTGGCGCTTTCTTTGCCGCTTCTCCGATAATCTGCAACGCTTGCATTACCGCAAAGATTTTCTCATCGTTGGCCACAAAAGAGTCAAAGTCTACTCCCTCCACAAAGCGTCTGGCTTTTTGGGCAGTGTCGAGGATGTCACGGAGATAGTCAACATATTCCCTTTTGGACTTCATACCGGCACTACCTCCTCAAGAATACGCTTGCCGATGCGCGGTTTCAATCCTGACTTTTCCACAAGATCTACTTTAACCCCTACCAAGTCACTTAAATAGTGCTCCAGCTCGATGAACTTGAACAGGGTCAGAGTGTCATCATCAAGCTCTACCAGCAAATCAAGGTCGCTACGCTTGCGCTCCTCCCCGCACACATACGAACCGAACATACTCAGAGATTTGACCTTGTAGATGCGAATGGTGACAGATGCATCTTGTGCCAACTTATATGGCAGCCATGTCTCTGGATTGAAAGGATTAGGATAGTTCTGCAACAAGGTTGTATGACTTGGTATCGACTGCTGCCCAATTAAATGTTTTAATTGCTCTAAAACGTGTTGCTGCTCTGCTGTAAGTGAAACATCTTCAAGTTCAGCGATAATTTTAGTCAATAGTTGATTCTCATCTTTAACAGTGAGAATTGGCGCTCCCTGTTGAATAGGAAATTGTGTTATCAACCCAACGGTGTATTGTAAGATTAAAGCAACATCAAGAGCAGTAACAGTGCCATCGCCTGTGACATCTGCGGCTATTTTTTGACGTGCTGAAAGGTCAATTAATCCAACTACCATTTCTGTAAACTTAAGTAAGTTCGAAAAAAGAAATTGAACTAAATT
>DTYX01000499.1 GCA_012961655.1 Candidatus Poribacteria bacterium | reverse complement strand
TCAAGAGGATATAGAGTGTACGGAGAACTAACACAAAAGTTTTACCTGACCCGGGTCCAGCAATAATCTGTACAGGGCCATCAGTCGCCTTTATCGCAGCTTTTTGGTCATCATTTAGCATAGGGAAATGTTCTTCGATGATTCGGAACACATCTTTCAAATCAATCCCTCTTCTCGAAAACTAAAATGGCTGTTTTTAGAAACAATCAAATGGTCAAATACAGAAATGCCTACACTTTTAGCCGCCAAAATAAGCGATTTTGTAAGCGTTATATCCTGTTCGGAAGGCTGCACATTTTGATTGGGGTGGTTGTGCGTAAAGACCAAAGCGTAAGCCTTATTTTTCAAGGCATGTTCCATCACTTTTCTCGGATAGACGGTGGTTTTGTCCAGCGTTCCTTCTGATACAACATCGTCGTCAATGATAGAATATTTGCTGTCCAAATAAACCACTCTAAATTCTTCGTCAGTTTTGCTCCCTATCTTTTCGATGCAATATTTTATCAAGCGTTCATTTGAAAAATCGACAGGCACTTCCATGGATTTCTGCTTCATGTAGAGGACGCTTACTTCTCTAATAAATCTTATCAGTTCGACGGTCTTATCCTTGACATAGCGGATTGTTTTGAGTTCCTCTTCGTCGGCTTCAAAAATCCCCTTCAGCGAACCGAATTTCTTTAATAAGTCCTTTGCGGTTTCTTTGACATCACGTTGAGGAATTGCAAATGTTAGAAGAATCTCAATAACCTCATAGTCATGCAGAGACTCTATACCTTGTTGCATAAACCGATTTCTGAGTCTTTTCCGGTGGCCAATATAATGAGGTTTACTTTCCATAATCAAATAGCTCCCAAGATAATTTTTGAAGTGGCAAACAGCGAATGGACGTGGGTATCAAGTTTTTTATCCCCAAGCAAAGTCACCCTTTTGGGATGCTATTATGTTATCACGCTTGGTTTTTTCAGTCAAGAGTGTAAATAGGTATCATTTTGAAGTTGCTGTTTTACACGATAAACTGCTTCCCTGAGGTCTCGAATTTCTACTTCAGTATATCGAATAGCGCCTTATACACAAACCTCGCGCCAGGCTTCTATCATGGTCTTTACGTTCTCCGCGGGGGTATCGGGGAACAGAGCGTCAACGGGCGAAAGGATGAATCCACCGCCCTCTGCTAAAGCGTCCACGGCGGAATATACCGCTTGGCGAATCTCATCGGGGGTCCCGCTCCCCAGAGTGACGCCGCTATTTATTCCACCAGCGATAGCGAATTTGCCTTCAAGCAGTTGTTTAAAAACCTTCAAATCTATATCGTCTTGCACCGGGTCAACAAAATACAACAAATCAATGCCTGCTTCTTTCAGTTCATCGAGCATCGCCATAAGCCCTGTTGTCATAACATAGGCAAAGCGCGCGCCAGCTTGATGCGTCAGGTTTGCTAAGTCCTTGAGGCGCGGTAGGACAAAACGTCGGAAAAGCGTTGGCGACCAAAATGGAGTGGAACCGTACCAGCCTCTTTGTACGACCATATCCACGCCGCCCACATCCAGCATGATTTCGGTACGGCGTCTGTCAAAATCGTATATTGTGTCCACAAGCTCCTGGAAAAAAGGAGGATTCTCCATAGCTGTCATGACAGCTCCTTCCATTCCGCAGAGCCACACGATACCGTCCATTCCGAAAGCGCTCCAGCCTTGAACTAAAACTTTGCGGTCATCGGCAAACTTTTTTACTTGAGCCATTCGCTCTCGAAAAGAAGCCAACTGCTCTGATGTCGGGTCGCAAAGCAGATAGCGGAGCTTGGGAAGGTCTGAAGGTGAAGATACTGCATGTTCCACGCCTCTGGGAATATTGAAATCCTCGAAAAGTTCGGGATGGTCGGGCTGGATTACCCAGCCTTCCCCCTGCTCTTCATCTGTTTTCCGGACTAAATGCCTGAGTGTCCCCGCTGGCGTATCGTATTCTCGACAGAGAATTGTATGAGGCGATTGTGGCGACGGCGGTTGTCGCCAGTCTCTTACTTTAACGTCGGGATGAACGCTCCAAGGAACCGAAACATCAAGCGCGTCATCGAGCCCCAGACTAAGCCAGCGGTCAACGCGTAAAAAGTCCTGTTGGATGTCCCACTTTTGGGGCAAAGTGTGGATATGCTCCAAACGCATGGTATACCAATGGGTTACCTCACGTCCTTTTTCAGTCCAGCGTAGATTTTTGGGCGCTTTGAATCCAAATACCCAGCAGTAAAGCGGGACGTGGTCTGGCTCCTCTCCCGCAATTGCAGTGAGTAGACGAGTACGCGAATCCATAAATTCCTCCATATCAGATACCGCAGACACAATGAACGAACGCGGATAATTCGTCGTCTCACGTTTCACGGGATATTCCATTTGCGTCTTTGCGGTGAAAATTTTTAAACTTTAAATTACTCAGATAAGGGTCAATCGACATCCTACCGTGCCAGCAAAGTCAGTTAATTGATGCCTTAAATCTCCATAAGCTGCCATCCAGTGATGCCCTAAACCTTCATCCTCTATCCAATTTAAAACTTCCTTTACGTCTGAATCAAATCGGACTTTAAGCGGGTTGCCAGGAAAAATCATTTCCGTCTTCACCGCATTGCCGAACATAACTCCCATCTTATAACTCGTCCGTAAGACGAAGTCGGTAAACGAAGTGAAGCGGTTCACGAAGTAACCGCGCG
>DTYX01000498.1 GCA_012961655.1 Candidatus Poribacteria bacterium | reverse complement strand
ATGAAGGCGTTGAATTCGCCGGGTACTACGGACGCGACGCCAAGGAGATACGCAAACTTTGCGATGATGTGGGATTACCGATTATTAGTACGCATATCGGCCTGGATGCGTTGCTCGGCGATGAACTCAAACGAACGGTGGAGTTCCATCGCATTCTCGGTTGCAAATTTCTCATCGTGCCAGGGCTTCCTGAATCGAGGCGCAACTCTCGCGCCGCCTGGTTGGATACCGCAAAGTTGTTCAATGACATTGCGGAAAAGCTAGAGCCTGAGGGGATGAGGACTGGATATCATAATCACAGCATCGAATTTGCCCCCATGGAGGGCGAGTTGCCGTGGGATATCTTTTTCGGCAACACCCGTCCCGATGTGGTGATGCAGATAGACCTCGGCAACGCGCTCCACGGTGATGCCGACCCAGTGCCGTTCCTCGAACGCTATCCGGGACGAGCGACTTTGGTGCATTTGAAGGAGTATTCCAGTACGAACGACAAGGCGCTCATCGGCGAAGGTGAAGTTCGCTGGGACGACGTGTTCAAAATTTGCGAAAGCACGGGAGGGACTGAGTGGTACATCGTTGAACAGGAAAGCTATGCCTTCCCGCCAATAGAGTGTGTAGAACGTTGTCTGCAAAACCTCAGAAAGATGGGGAAGTAGACGCGTAATACATATTAACTTATCAAAACTCAGGAGGTTTTTCAGCATGAAAGGCGAACGAATGTTTCTTCTTTGCTTAACCATTTTCTCAATTACCTTGATAAGCATATCCGCTTTGGCGGGTGATGTCGAAAATCTGGTTTTGAATCACGATTTCGAAGATGGCATAAATCCTTGGACTTTATGGGTCGAAGATAAAGCTACCGCCGCCGCCGAAATGGTTATTGACAAAAAGGAACACATAAAAGGAAAAAAGAGCATGCAAATCAACATTCAACAAGCTGGCAAAAATAATAAACGCATCGAATTGCATCAGCGCCATTTTAATCTCAAAAAGGGGCAAAAGTTGACCTATGCTTTTTGGGCAAAGGCTGAGGACGCACGTCCAGCGAAGATGATTTGCAATCACCGCGCTGCTCCTTGGACAGCCTACGGCAGTAAAAATATTATGATTTTTGAGGATTGGGAAGAGTTTTACACGGATGTCAAAATGACCGCGGATGATAACATCGTCGGAATTTATGTCGAGTTAAGGGATACCCTCAAAGGAAAAGTCTGGTTTGACAATTTCCGACTATTTGAGGGAGATTATGTCCCTGACGAGGAATTGGGACAGACTTTCCCCGTTGATTATCGCGGCAAACTAAGTGTGACGTGGGGACAGATAAAGAGTGCCAAATGAAAAGTGAACAAATGTTTTAATCCGCTTGGTTGAAGCGTAATGCTACTAAGTTTCGCTTTCATTAGCGCGATATATGTAAAAGTTTGAAAAAAGCCTACAGAACTTCTTCGAATAAAATTTCTGTAGGCTTTTTCGACTGAATCCGAGACATAGTAAGGTAAACTGTTAATTTGCTTTACTTTATCTCAACTGTTGCTCCAACTGCCTCAAGACTCTCTTTAATCTTTTCGGCTTCCTCTTTGGAAACGCCTTCTTTTATTGTAACAGGCGCGGATTCAACGACGTCCTTCGCTTCCTTCAGACCCAAATCCGTAACTGCACGTACTTCCTTAATAACTTTGATTTTCTGGTCTCCGAAACTGGCAAGAACAACGTCAAATTCCGTTTGCTCTTCTTCGGCAGGCACTTCTTCAACTGCCTCTTCCGCTGCTTCAACTGGAGCGCCAGCGGGAACGGCTGTAGGCGCAATAGCCCCTTGAAATACTGGCGCAGCAGCCTCTACTCCGAACTTTTCCTGTAATGCTTTGACTAATTCGTTCAGCTCTCCGACTTTCATTTCGCTGATAATCTCAACGAGTTCTTCTGTCGTAGGCATTTTACATTTCACCTCCTAATCTCAAGTAGATTCTGATGTCTGTTCTTTCTGCGTTGCTATCGCTTGTAGAACATAGGTAAAATTATTGACAATATTTTGTAGAGTAATTGTCAACGGCGTCATTGGAGAAATTTGATTTAGAACTCTCACTAAAGGCAGCATTGGCGCAGATTGTTGCAGTGTTCCTAGTAAAGACGCGATTGGAGCTTGAAGTTGCCCTAAAACACTAGAGATTAATTCATCTTTAGTGGGCATTTTCAATAAATCATCTACGTCTTCAGCAGGGATTACTTTCGTACCTAGCAGTCCAACTTTGATTGTCAATTTTTGAAACTCTTTTATAAAATCATTTATAACGTTTACCGGTGCAGCAACATTCTGACTCATTGCAACCGCTGTCGGACCTTCGAGGTACTGGTCTAATCCTTGTATATCGAGTTCATTGGCGGCAAGATTCATCAACGTGTTTTTATAAACTTTGTATTCAACATTTGACTCTCTAAACCGCCGGCGCAATTCGTTAATTTCCCCGACGTTCAAGCCCTGATAATCTGTCAGAATAACCGTTTCCGCAGCAGCAAATTTCTGTTTAATCTCTTTCAGGGTTTCAATATTTTTTTGACTTGGCATATCGTACTGTCCTTTCTAAAGTCATTAAGCTTTATTCCCCAGGATTTCCGTCATTTTTGAGCACTGATATTCCTCTTTCTACAGACAAAAAAAAACCTCCAGTCGTAGCAGGAGGTGGAATAACACAAATAGATATTCATTTGAAATCCCAGCCTTGGCAGGCAGATACTTTATCTATTAAGCCCATGAGCGCCTGCTGTCTTCGACTGTTTTTTTTGTTATTTTCTATTCAAGATAAGAACTTACGGATTATCTGAAAAGCCTTTTCAGACATCTTCTTAGACAACGCGAAGTTCCTGAATAGTTATCAAGATGTCTTGTTGTTCAAATTCTCCTTTTAACCTCTCTTTTAGCTCTTAAAGATACGCCTCATCTTCATCAAGTCTCGGTTCAAAATTAATGCTCATAATTACAATTATTTCATCGGTTATCACTTCTCCGCCAAACTGCCATTGTCCTCGCAAAGGAAATTCCTGTTTAACGGAGGTTACGCCTCCGAATCTGTGAATCAGTTCCGCCTCAATAGCTCGGTATTTTCCAGGTTCAACTTCTCTCCCATCAGGATATTGTAGAGGAAGATAAATATCATAACGAACTGCGGGCCTAGACATTTACCATCCTCCTACAATTTCTTTTGTCGTAGGTTCACTTCCTTAAAAGGAAGGTTTTTCCTCCTGAGTTCCTTAACCTGTTTGCGAGAAACAATATAAAGATTATCTTCTGCGGGTGGAATTCGGTGAACCGGTCCGAGCTCGATTAATTCTCTCCATACGTTATCCGCGGCCTCTTTTAGGAGTTGAATCGTTGGCATAATGTTCCCTCCTTCTCATCCCAATATGATTACCTTAGAAGCTGGTACTCCAAATTGCTGCTAGGTAGCACAGTCGGCAGCAATATGTAAGTAACCTATCTTTTGATTAACAACAAAGCGAGCAAGTATCTATCGTCTTCTTCCCCGTTGACTGGGCATATTTCCATGCGCTCTCAAAATTGGGATAAGGTTGTGTCCAGTAGCCATTGGGACTCTTATTCCGCTTTCGTAATTTGTATTTACCGCATCCAGTGTTGTGAACAATAGCTTTGTTGGTAGGGTCATTTACATAAACAACGTAAGCCATTTCTATATTCTCATTCATCCCCTGAACTGAATTGTGCAAGCATTCTACGTTGTTCTTCGGACAATACGAGCATGTTGTTGCATTGCGACGGATAAATCTCAGCGTTCTCCCAGAAATATTGCCTTACGCTGGTCGCCGCGCTGAACTTTACTCCACTACGTTTCAGTTCAGCAAATAAAATGTGAGCATCGAAAAGGAAAACCGACTCAATGATGCAAGGGCGAGCGCCTCATAATACTCGAACAGTTTAGGCGGTTCTACACTCGGAAGAACCGGCACATACCACCAGTAATGCTCCTTACGGATGCCTTCCTCGACGACCTCCAACGTGGCGCCGCCAGGATGACAATCTTTGATGTACTTACTTACTGCCTCTGCAACAGTCTTCTTATTTGGCTTATTCATCCTCTGATATTCTCTTTCAATACAAAATCTGCGTTGCGAATACAGTCCAGAGACACAACACGGTCAATAGAAATACCTGGTCTATAGTCGGCATCTTCCCGCGCTTGGCGAAGGATACGAATATACTTCCTGAGACGCCGTCGGACGTTTTGCGGGAGAGCCAGATTGTGGGTAATCAAATTGCGTGGGATTATTCCAGCCGCGCGCAAAACGAACACTACGCGCCACCAGCACACTTGTCACAGCGCAATATGCGGCATAATATGACCTATTGACACTACTCCGCCAATATCCTTCGCCCGCCAGCATTTTTGCCGCCCGAAGACAATCCAGACTCAATTCATGCTAGGTCGCCAAAATGTCTCTCCAGGTTATCCAAATTGTTGTGGTTCAAGTTTAATCCCTGGGCCCATTGTTGTAGAGACTGCAACGCTTCTTACATACCTTCCCCGCGCTGAAGCGGGTCTTACCCTGATAATCTCTCCCATAAAAGTGGAGATATTTTCCTTAATTTGTTCTTTCTCGAAGGAAGCTTTGCCAACAGGTACATGAATTATAGGCGCGCTTCTCTCAAAACGGTATTCAATTCTCCCCGCTTTAATCTCACTTATAGTCCTGCCAATATCCTCAGTAACGGTGCCAGACCTAGGGTTAGGCATTAATCCCGCCGGACCTAAAATACGTCCTAATCGGCTGATAATTCTCATCATATCCGGAGTTGCGACGGCCGCTTCAAATTCCATCCATCCACCTTGGATTCGCTCGACGAGATCTTCTGATCCGACAACATCGGCGCCGGCCTCTTTTGCTTCCTGTATTCTATCCTCGCCGGTTGTAAATACGATAACGCGTTTGCTTGTTCCCGTTCCATGTGGTAAAGAAACCGTACCTCTAATATTTTGGTCAGCTTGTCTGGGGTCAACGCCCAATCTTGTTGCCAGGTCAATGGTTTCATCAAATTTCGCGTTCGCCGTCTGTTTTAACAAGTCAGTAGCTTCATCCAGATGATAAAGCCTATTTTTATCTATTAGTTTAGCTAATTCTTTGTATCTTTTTCCCCTTTTCATCTTTCACCTTCACTCTCTTTCCACTGTAAGCCCCATACTACGAGCGGTTCCCGCAACAATTCTCATGGCGGCTTCGATATCGTTAGTATTCAAATCTGGTAATTTAATCTGCGCTATCTCCCTTATTTGATTTTCTGTAACTGAACCAACCTTGTTACGGTTAGGCTCACCCGACCCTTTTTCGATATTTCCAGCCTTCTTCAATAAGGACACTACCGGCGGCGACTTGACTTCAAAAGTATATGACCTGTCCGTATAGCAAGTAACAACAACAGATACAATACCATCTTGATCGCGTGTTTGTTCGTTAAAAGTTTTAACGAATTCTGGGATATTAATCATGTATGGTCCTAAACTTGAACCAACGGGTGGATTAGGTGTCGCCTGCCCAGCAGGAACTTGAAGTTTGACAACACCGGATATCTTCTTTGCCATATCTCTCTTCTCCTACGAAGTAGCGCCAGTAACCCGTTTTCAGATAAGAAAACGGGTTTCTTAGATCTTTTCGACTTGAAAAAATTCCAATTCCACTGGGGTAGAGCGACCAAAAATCGAAATCATTACAGTGAGTTTTTCTTTTTCCTGGTCTATCTTATTTACCTCTCCTGGAAAGCCAGTAAAATGTCCATCGATTACTTTCACTTTGTCCCCCACGACAAATGTTACCACTGGCGCCGTCTTTTTTTGTTCTTCCCCTTTGGATACCCTGAGTATGTTTTGTACCTCTTCTTCATTAAGCGGTGTCGGCGTTGTACCAGAACCAACGAAACCCATAACTCCTGGGATATTTTTAATAGTATGCCAAATTTTCTGGTCTATTTCATTTGGACTCTCCGGATGTAATTCCATTGCTGTCTGGATAAGAATATAACCGGGGAAAAAGGTTTTCACATAAACCTTTTTCTTGCCATTTTTAATCTCAGCGACTTCCTGGGTAGGAACGAGAATTTGCAGAATCTCTTGGTTCATGCCCATAATTTTGATTCGCTGCTCAAGGTTATCTTTGACTTTTTTTTCATGTCCAGAATATGTGTGTATAACATACCAATAACCGGGCATAATTCTTCGGATTTGTCAGACAAATCCAAATTCCTCCATTATTGAAATAGAGTATCATCCAAAGTATAGCATCCGCAGTTTACCTAAAATATAATCGATAAACCCTAGATAAAATGCCAATATTGCAGTTGCAACGATGACTACTCCGGTTGACCCCCAAACCTCATTATATGGTGGTTTGGTAACCTTACCCCACTCCATTTTCACTTCAGTAAAATATCTCTTAATTTTCCCTATCATTTTAATAAACCATTCCCAGATATATTTTTAAACGGATAAACTAAGACACTATTTCACCACCAAGACACAAAGGCACTAAGGAAAAAAAAGAATACTTGTGTTCTTAGTGTCTTTGTGGTCAGTGTTCTCTGTGGTAAAGAAGCAAGACACTAAGACATAGTGGAAAGTCAAATTGCAGATAATATTATAAGGATATAAATATTTGGCAGGCCAGGGGGGACTCGAACCCCCAGCCACCGGATTTGGAGTCCGGCACTCTAGCCAATTAGAGCTACTGGCCT